>JAKLQB010000235.1 GCA_022013615.1 Desulfobacterales bacterium
CACCTGCCAGAGTTTTGCCCAGGTTAGTTGTCGCTTACTTAGAGCCAAAACCAGTGCCCCCAAGGCCCCAACTGCCCCGGATTCCGTGGGCGTAAACCAGCCTGCGTAAATGCCACCCAAAACCAGGGCGATCAGGAGGGCGATGGGAATCAGTTTGCCAACAGCGCTGGCCAGGCTCATCTTCTTATTTAAACCATCTGTTTGACCCGTGACCTTTGCGCTTACATAGCCGGGGAACCGATAGGCCATGACCAGGATGGCGGCAGAAAAGCCTGCGGAGAGAACGATACCCGGCATAATGCCCGCCTTAAACAGGTCGCCTATGGAGGTCTCGGTCAGCACACCAAACAGGATCAGGAGCAGGCTGGGTGGGATTAGCATTCCCAGAACCGAGGAACCGGTTACAACCCCTACCGCGAATCTGGGTTTGTAGCCCAGCCGTATCATTTCGGGCACGGCCACTTTTGTAAAAACGGCAGCCGATGCGATGGAAATGCCGGTCACCGCAGCGAATACCGCGTTAGCGGCCACGGTAGCAATGCCAAGACCGCCCCCAAGCCTTCCGAAAAGCCGGTTTGCCACATCAAAGGTGTCTTTACCTATGCCCGATACCGATATAAACAGTCCCATCAACACGAACAGAGGCACCACGCCAAATATATACCCTGAGATGCTGTCGGCCGCGGCCAGGGCCAGGAGCTTGCTGGCGATTGTCCAGTTGCCCCTTATAAACCACACGCCTAAGAAAGAGAGCAGGGTGAGTGCAATAGCCACGTGCATTCCGGCATAGATCAGAAACAGGATTCCGGCAATGGACAGTATCCCTATCTGAAGATCGCTCATCAGGAACCGCCGCCCGTCTTAGATTGCAATAATTTCTGTCCTCCAATGGATCGGAAATCGTTGTAGGCCATCAGCATGAACTGGATAGCCGCCGCCACACAACCAATAAGGATGATAAGCTTTACCGGCCAGACCGGCGCCATGAAGTCACCCTCGGCTCCTACATACACGTCAAGACGCCAGGCCTTAGTAAATAAGGGCAGGCTGGCGTTGAACAGGATGACCAAAACTATTGCTCCAATAAGGTGATAGATCCCACGAAGAAAGTGTTCCAGCCCAGGCTTCTTCCTGGCCAGCCAGTTCAATATAATATCCGAGCGGGTCAGCCGACCTACCTTTAGAGTGTGGGCTAACTGTAGAAACACGCAGGCCACGATGGACAGCGCCACAATTTCCGGAACGCCCCGGATGGGGTGGTTAAAGAGGGCCCGGCCACCGATGTCTAAATTGATGATAACCAGCAGCACAAATACCCAGGCAGTGCCAATGGAGTTCATTACTGAAGTAATGTCACTATATCGGAGCCGGCGACGTCTGGATTTATATGTCGTTTTCCGGCTCCTGTGGTTATAAGCGGGCATGGGTTATTTGTCCCAGTCCCGGACCAGCACAGTGCCACGCTTACGTAAACCGTTGAGGTAACCTTGCAGTACCTTCTTCCCTGGCATACCCTTTTTCTCCATAGCCTCGGCCCAGTTCATTGGCACGTTGGGCAGCTTACTGGCCCAGCGCTTTCGCTCGGCATCGGAAAGATAGATCACCTTTGCTCCGGCTTTTTCCATTGCCTTCATGGCGCCATCAGCCTTGTCTGTCTGGGCCTGGGCCAGTCTTGTGGCGTATTCCGCACCTACATCCTTAAAGATTTTCTGCATGTATGGCGGAAAAGATTCAAAGACGTCTTTATTGACACTGAGACCGCCGGCGAACTGTGCCCCAAAATTGACCATACAGATATACGGGGCGACCTCATACACCTTGATAGCCGCTCCGGCAGTCATAAAGGTCAGGGTGCCTTCAAAGACACCGGTCTTGATCCCATTGTAATAGGTATTCAGGTCGGCGGCTACGGCTACGGCCCCTGTGCCTTTAATCCAGTTTGCTGAAGGGCCGGGAGCAGCGATCTTGTGACCATCAATGTCATCCACCGTTTTGACCGGAAAATTGGTCAGGATACCGTATGTGTCCAGGCCCACCCCGCCCAAATAGACATTATTGTACTTGGTCCACTCGTTGGCCACGGCAGGGATATTCGCCTGAAGATCGGCCATGGTATCGACAACCTTGAAGATATCGCTGGTGCCAAAAGGGGTCATGTAGCTCACATTATGCAAGGGCATCTTGGGCGCCTCAAAAATTGTTCCCACAAAACCCAGATCTACAATACCCTCCTCAACGGCCTCGAGCACCCCGCCTAACTTGGCAATTGTACCGCCATAAGCCTGGTTCCAGACAATATTGTCCTTGCCCCCGGCAGCAGCCAGGCGCTTGTCCACCTCCGGGATAAAAAAGTCCCTGGTCAGAGTGACCCACAAGAAGATTGGTGGGTGACCGGCAGCAGCGGTCATTTTGTAGGTTTTGGCCTTCGCCGGTGCGACTGGCACTATAAGCGCCAAAGTTGCCAAGATTACTACCAGTAGTGCAAGTTTGAATACTCTCATGTTAATCCTCCTTTTATTAGGGTTAATGGTTTTTATAATTCTCCTTTTTTCATGTAACCGGAAGATACACTGGCTATAACACTATTCAAGATAACGGCTTGTTTTTCCTATTCCTCCACTATAGCCACGG
>JAKLQB010000236.1 GCA_022013615.1 Desulfobacterales bacterium
ACGTGTTATTTAGGTGGTATTTTCTAAAATATGTTATATCATTATTGACATAAAGCGATATTTATATATACGGCAAAGAAAAATAGGTGTCTTTCATGGTGTTCATTATGATGAACACCATGAAAATATTGCCCGCTTTTAACATCGCTTTAGAGCAAGTACTCAATAAAAGCAATCCATTACTCCGCAGACCTAAATCCGGAGTCTTCAACCCCTCCTTTGGGGGCAGTCTTGAGTATTGTTTCATCGGCTTTTTTTGGGCTTCTGTGCCACGGAGACAATTGATGCAACATGTCTCCGATATTAGCCTTTCTACAGTTCGGGCAAAATTTTATGTAGTCATGGGCAAAGGTCAAGCCGATTTTTTCCATCTGGGGTTCGGGTGCAAAAAGGGCGCCGCATCGCTCACAAGCCTCAAGTTCTACAGATCTTATTTCCTGTTTTGAAAATACCTGAAACAGTCGTTTTGAACTTATTGCGTGACGCAATTCCGCGGCGTCTTCCGGGCAGACATTTACACATGAGCCGCAGCATATACATTGAAAGTGGGAGTAGGTAAAAACCCGCAACTTTCCTTTATCACTGGATTCGAGCGTCTCTGTGGGGCAATTCTGGACACATGAGGCACAGCCAATGCATCTTTGAATATTAAGTCGGGTTCTACAAAAAAGGAAGAGGGCCATCAGTATCATTGCCTCACCGCTCAGCATATGAACGATCCCCATGTTATCACCTAAGAAGGCGATGGAATCCAACGTACCGTGCGTTAAAAAGTATCCGGTCATGAACGGCAAAGCTGTAATGATAATCAATATAATATCAAGTATGGAAGAGTCCTGCCGTATGTGTGTTAAAAACAATCGCCTTAATAAAAAATAGGTAGCGAGGGCCAAAAAAACCAATGTCATCCAATCGGCCCATGCATCTGGCAAGGCAGTCCACTCCCATTCAAACCTGGATTCTGACCACAAAGATATGTGCCCGCTCAACCAGATCGGGACGGCAAAGAGACATATATGGAATATATATCGAAGCGCGGTATAGAAAGGTTTTTTTAAAACGGCCTTATGAAAAGGCAAAAAAAAGCGTCCAAATGTGGCTACGGTGTAAACCTGCCTTTTATCCTTATTCCTGCTGCTCCTTATTATTGAGCATGCGAAGAAAGAAAGCCTTATTAAAAGGCCGGCAAGAAAAGCAAGAAAGGCAATCCACAACAAAGGGCCTTCAACAAAGGAATAAAAATCCATCTTGCATTATCCCTCCTATATTCATCTATGGATGGACACAAGTTCATTATCCTGAACTTAGTGCCGCAAAAAGCTTACCATATTCCCAATTATTGTCAAGAGTATTGTCTTCTTTATATATGTTGTATCTTAACTGCTCAGGTTCAGGGGTTCACGGTTTAGAGGTTCAGGGTTTTGTCTGACAGAGAAAGCAGAATTCGCGAAGGACTACGGGCTAAAGAGAAGGATACAAGACGCTTGCGGGCCATCAATGTATAATATTTCCGAAGGGTTCTATCCCGAATCGAACGCAGAGTTCATCTGATTCTTACGATACGCCAATCCACTAACCGTGAACTGTGAACCTTGAACCTGAAAACCTGAGCAGGTACGTTATATCTAAACATAACTAAAAATGTGGGTTGACAAATAATGCCACAAGATTATAAAGTATAAATGAGTTCATTATGGTGAACAAGATTATGAAAAGATATGGCGCACCCTCAGTAAAAAAGGCTTTTGAAATTCTTGGGGCCCTTTCTTCATCCAAAGAAGGTCTGGGGGTGAGTGAAATAGCAAGGGGCCTCAATATGGCCAAGAGTACGGTTCATGGTATGACCTCTACCCTGGAGGAGTTGGGGGTTGTTATGAGAGACCCGCATACGAAAAGGTACAGACTGGGCCTCACGCTTTTCGAACTTGGCAGATTGGCCTATTCTCAGATTGATCTAAAAACCCTGGCAAGACCCATTATGGAGGAACTGATGGAAAAGACACAGACGTCGGTTTTCCTGGGTATCTTAAATTGGGAACATGTGACCGTGTTGGATATTGTTGAATCAAGGCAGGACCTTAAGATTACGGCTCCAATAGGGACAGCAATCCCTCTATTTGCCGGGGCTGTGGGAAAAGTCTTTTTAGCATCCATGAAAGAGGAGCAAACAAAAAAAATAGTCCGATCAAAGGGACTGACCCGGTTTACGAAAAATACCATCGTAGATCCGGAGCTGTATTATCAGGAGTTAAGGAGTGTCAGAAAAAAGGGCTATGCCGTTGATGATGAGGAATATCTCCTGGGTGTCAGGGCCGTAGCATCGCCAATAGTGGGATTGGGTCAATTGATGTCAGCAATTTGGGTCGTTGGGTTCAAGGCAAGTCTGGACGAAAAAAAGATGAAGGCGCTTATAAATGAAACCAAAAAGGCGGCAGAGGCCATTAGTCGAGGGATTCAAGAACAACCCGGAACTTAGTTCGCTTCGCTCATAATTGGAATAATGGAAATAAACGAAATTGAAATACTTTCAGTTGGTATAGATGTAGGAAGTTCGACCAGTCATTTAGTTTTTTCAAATCTGGTACTAAAAAGAGATGAGCAGTCTGATTCTCGTCGTTTTCAGATTCAGGAAAGAAATGTAATTTATGAGGGAAGGATAATAAATACACCTTTTTTGGATAATAAGACAATTGATATAGATAAATTAACTGAATTTTTGAAAGAAGAATATAAGCGAGCAGGAATTGATCCTGGAGATATTCAAACAGGTGCAGTTGTTGTAACTGGAGAAACAGCCAAGAAACATAATGCAAGGCAGATAGTTGAAGCCCTTTCCAATGATGCAGGAAAGTTTGTCGCAGCAACGGCAGGACCGAATTTCGAAAGCTTAATCGCTGCAATGGGTTCAGGTGCAACAACCAGATCAAAAGATCACAATAAAACAATATTATCTTGTGACATTGGTGGAGGAACATCTAACATAGCCATATCAAAAAATGGGAAGATAATATCTACAAGTTGTATATCTGTTGGCGCTATTTTACTTGGAGTAAATTCTGAAGGAAAAATTTGGAGGATTGACGAACCTGCAATGAAAGTTATGGGACATATTGGATTGAATTATAAAATCGGGGATCAAATCCTAAAGGAGGATATAGAAAGAATAGCAACAGAGTTTGCCGAGGTATTAATTGAGGTAATTACTGGTCCTGCAAGTTCCTCTTTGGCCAGGCAGTTAATGGTGACTAATGATCTGGATTTTCCAGATAAAATTGATGAATATTCATTTTCGGGTGGTGTCGCAGAATTGATGTATGGGCGTAATGGCAATTACGACGATATAGGACAAATCCTGGCCGACAAAATAAATTCTCTGAGATTTAAGTTGGCTTCTCCTGTTATAGAACCGGTAAATAAAATTAGAGCCACCGTCATTGGCGCAGGTGCATATTCGCTATCAATTTCCGGCTCTTCAGGATTTATGGATAACAAACTTTCATTTCCGATAAAAAATGTGCCCGTAATCAGGGTGGATGTCGAAAGGTCAAAATTAAGCGTTGAACACGTTGTATCACAGATAAATATCTCATTTCAGAGATTTGATTTAAATGAAGGCGAAGAAACTGTGGCATTATACTTCAAGGATCCAGTCAGGGCTTCTTACCCCAAATTAGAATTATTTGCAAAATCTATTGAAGCTGCTCTTCCCATTTCAATAGAAAATAACATACCAATTATTTTAATCTTTGAAAAGGATATCGCCTGCAGTGTGGGAAACGTAATCCGCCGGGAAACTGGTTTGAAAACTAATTTACTGTCATTAGATGAATTAATTCTGGAAGAAGGGGATTGGATTGATATCGGTGAACCACTAATTGCTGGTCAAGTATTCCCCGTTACCGTAAAACCTCTTGTTTTCAACAGGAATTAGAGAAAACCTAAGAAAACGGGACGTTCTTTAATATTTTAATAACTTTTGACCGCATGGTGAGTTATTAAGTTATTAAAGAGCGTTTAAAAAGTGGCCATATATGATAATATGCTGGAGATCACCAGCCCCGGCCCCCTTCCTGACCTTCTCTCTTTCGAGGAACTGGGAACCGGCAGAAGCGAGATCCGCAACCGCGTCCTTGCACCGATTTTTAAAGATATGAAGCTCATCGAGGCCTGGGGCAGTGGTATACAGAAGATGAGCATGGAGTTGAAAGAGTATCCTGAAATTGAGCTTGTATTAAAGGAGGCAGGCCATGCTTTTCAGGTGCAATTTGTCAAAAAGGGAATCCAAGGAACCAAGCAGGAACCAAGCAGGAACCAAGTAGGCACTAAGCAGGGACTAAGTAGGCACCAAGTAGGCGCCCTAAGGCCTGAACAGGTTAACATATTGGAAATATGTGTAGAACCCCGACAAATAGTAGAGCTGCTCGAAATATCGAATCGCTCCGACCGCTCCAAGTTTAGAAAGGGAGTAATTAATCCACTTATGGAAGCGGGGCTCCTTGAGATGACGGAGCCGAATAGTCCAAAAAGTCCGACCCAGAAATATCAAACTACCGCAAAGGGCCGACAATTTGTCAATCAGACTACATCCAGCAAAGGACGAAACAATAAATGATTAGCGGCAAACAAACGCAGAAGGATAAAAACATTTCTGTCCGCAGGGGCTGACATTTGATCGCCGGGCAAGTCGTCCTACGATCAAGTCCGTGTCTGTTCGTGTATGTCTGTGGCTAACTAAAATAGGTAATGGAAAGCGTAATGGAAGGCGGGACACTCTTTAATATTTTAATAACTTTTGACCGCATGGTGATTTATTAAAGAACGTCCCGCTCAACGCTCAAAGTTCTATTTAAACGGTAAATCATATAATCTCTTGTTGTGCGCAAGATAAGGAGATGAAACATGAAGCTCATTGAAGAAATTATTGAAATGTTGAGTTCAGATTCTCCAAATCTAAATAATGCACTATTCAAGACCAAAGTTTTATTGCATAAACTTGGTGAAAAAGAGCTTGTTTCTTGGGTTGATGCAGAGCTTAGCGGTTACCCCAACATAGAAAGTTTACCAGATTATAGAGTTCTTCCCGTAACTGTGCTGGGCAATTTTAGTAACATGGCATACAGCTATTCCGAGCAACCCCTGCCCCTAATACATTTGGATAAAAAATTAAGAAAAAACCTTGAAAAAACTCATCTGACACAAAGCATAGCTGTCCTAGAATCTTACGCTAAAGATGAATCCAGCCTAACAATAACCATAGCGCCAGAACTATATCCTTCTTTATCAAAAGGACTTGCTAGTGGATTTAACGTTGAACGTGCTTGGGGGAAACATTCAGCAGGAAGCATGCTTCAGGTCATAAATGAAGTTCGCTCTAGGTTATTAGATTTTGTTCTTCAACTTTCTGAAAAAATTCCAGATGAAGTGGATACTGAAAAAATGAAAGAAATGTCCAAAGAAGTAGGCACATCCGATTTATTCAGAAATGCAGTTTTTGGTAACAACGCAACAGTTATAGTTGGAGATAGTAACATTCAGAATATTGAAAATACCATAACAAAAAATGATTTTGCGTCGCTGGCTGAAGAATTGCGAAAACATTCTGTTCAAGAAGAAGACATTTCATCGTTAAAGAAAGCAATAGATGCAGATAAAGATGCCCCAGAACTCTGTGATAAAAAGCTGGGTCAAAATGTCCGTGGATGGGTAAGCAATATGCTTACGAAAGCAACAGATGCGGTTTGGAATATAAATCTTGGTGTAGCAGGTGGGCTGCTTACCGAAGCTTTAAAAGCCTACTATGGCTGGTTTTAACGCATAACCAGCGGGTCAACCTGGCCAGAAGAGACGCTGTCCTTCCCACATTAGCCCGGTGGCTGGCAGGCTACCGTTAACGTTGTGCTTGTAATAGAACCAAAACGAAGAGAGATTTAATATGTATCCCATAGACAGTGTAAGAAAGCGGGACATCCTGAAAGCGCCGGTTAAAACCGGCATGAAGTAAGCCACGTCGGAAATGGGGTCGCCAAGCTAAGTGTATGATAGAACAAAATAAATCAGAGAAATGGTGGTCATTTTGGGCCTTAGAATGCCCATTTTGAGGTTGAAAACATGCGTTTAAGAGAAGAATTCTAAGATGCCAAGAGCGAACAGGCATTACATCCCGGGTTATGTATGGCACATCACGCATCGATGTCATAAAAAGGAGTTTTTACTCAAATTTTCCAAAGATAGGCGGTATTGGTTACGATGGTTGTTTGAAGCAAAGAAGCGTCACGGGATAAGCATATTGAATTAAGTGGGTATGCAGTTAACTCAACCAAGCACTATATGTTGTACAAAAGGCGAACGCTGAATTTAAAACGATTAGCTATATTGTGCGATGGCTATTTGTTGATTGTGGCCAACCATTGACCGACAACCCCTGTAACTTGCGAACATCACTGGGAAATATTTCCGCGTTGAAAAACCTTTAACGAAACCGGATAGGGGCAGCTCCGTAAACGTAAAGAGGCGGCCCTATAAACCGCGAAGTCCGACAGCTGCATCTTGCGGCTGGTTGAGTAAAGTGCATACCCACTTTGAATTATACGGTCACTTCGAACCACGTGCATGTTCTTGTAGTGGATAATGGTGAGCGCGACGTAATACCGTTCTGCTCTTAAGGAGGCAATATATGCGTGATGAATGGGCTCAGAAGGACAGGGCTCAATTTTCCGTCTATTTGAAGAAATTGCGAGCTAGGCGAGAAAAACTGAAAGCTTCTAATCAGTTGTGGGCGAGGCGGCGCAAACCACTTTCTTCAGACGAACGTGAAACAGTTCTCCAGAAGACTGAAGGCAAGTGTCACGTGTGTGGTGGTCTGATTGATGGATACTGGGAAGCGGACCATGTCTTGGCCCACAGCAGTGGCGGCGACCATTCAGTGGAGAATTATCTACCGGCTCATCGAACCTGTAATAACTACAGGTGGGACTACTTGCCTGAAGAATTCCAGGAAATCCTTCGCCGGGGCGTTTGGTTAAGGACTCAAATTGAAAAGGAAGCAACAGTAGGCAAGCCGGCAGGAGAATCGTTTGCACGATACGAAAAAAGCCGCCTTGCCCGTAGAGGGTCAAAACGCAAGTAAAGCAGAACCTTAAAGGATAGAGACCGATCCTGATAAGGTCGGGAACGCGGAACGCTCTTTAAAGAGAGTCCCGCTCAACGGGTCGTGAAAACCAGAAAGAGTTGAGGCCCAAAAAGATTTGTGAGAAAAAAATATGGAAGAAGAAAATTTACTTAGGATATTGAGGTTGATAGGGAATAACTCTTTTCTTGGAATCACCGTCATCGATGAGGAGGGTATTGTTTTATTCCGCAATAAAGGGATGGGAGAGATAAGCGGCATAAAAAGCGCGAATACTATTGGAAAAAAATTCAGCGAGGTAACCCCAGATTCCAGCCTTCTGGAAGTTCTGCGCACAGGGGTTCCCCAATTTGGTGTTCTTTATTCCACACCAAAAGGTAACAAAGCGGTCATTCACCGGATTCCGCTCAAAGAGCAAGGCCATGTTTTCGGGGCCATGTCCATCGCCGCCTTCTACGATGTCATGGAATTGCAGGATATTCTTAAAAAACATAACCTCCTCCAGGACGAGGTGAGGTTACTAAAGAGCGAATTGCGTGTCCTCAGGGGATCAAAATACAATTTTTCAAATATTATTGGTGTAAGCCAGAACATTCAGGAACTCAAGCGCCTGGGCAGACGTTACGCGGCAAAGCTTTCCAACGTGCTCATTACAGGAGAGAGCGGCACGGGAAAGGAAATATTCGCTCATGCCATTCATCGTGCAAGCACCCGGAATAATGGCCCTTTAATACGCTTGAATTGTAGTTGTTTCCCACGTGAGCTATTGGAAAGTGAGCTTTTTGGGTATGAGGGAGGCTCTTTCACCGGGGCTAAGCGAAAGGGAAAACCCGGAAAATTCGAACTGGCTGACAATGGAACCATATTCTTTGATGAGATAGGCGATTTTCCCCTAGAAATGCAACCCAAATTGCTTCGAGTTTTAGAGGAAAAGGAGGTGTGGAGAATAGGCGGAACGACTCCCCGCAGAACAAATTTTAGGTTGATTACCGCGACCAACAAGGATTTGAATGGAATGGTTGAGGAGGGGCGATTTAGACACGACCTCTACTTCCGACTTACAGTGCTCACGCTTGAGGTGCTACCCCTGAGGAATAGGAAAGAGGACATTCCTTTTCTGGCAGAATACCTGTTAGCAGAACTGAACTCAGAGATGGGGACCAGCTTTTCAATCGGCAAACATACAATAGAAAGGCTGATGAATTATGATTGGCCCGGCAATGTGCGCGAGTTGAGAAATATCCTGGAAAGGGCAATCGCGGTTACCGAAAAGAACTCGATTGAAGCATATCATCTTCCTCCCTATATTCGTAGCAATGAGGACATGCCACTGACCACCGCAACCGGAGAGTCTAAAGAGATTTTACAGCAAGAACTGGGCAAGGCTGAAAAAGAAATTTTGAACAAGATTCTGGCTAATGCTGCTGGAAATAAAGCCAAAGCCGCAAGGCTCTTAGGGATCTCCCGTACATGCCTGTATGATAAATTAAAAAAGCATGGAATAGTTTATTAGAGACTATCCATTCTGCCTATATGTTATATATTTCTAACACTATTCTCAACGAATTCATGTCAATTGTTATAAAATATTAACACTTCTCCAATCCCCTAACAAACCACAAGACCAAGTAGCTTACAAAAAGCCAATAAAAATGATGGGTTACGCTTAGTCCATGTTTTGGCATGCCCTTTGCTATTATTAGAAATGTTTTCACCACATTGCTGAAGTGGCCGGGCATTGAAGGGTAATGCATGAACATAGCGCTATCGCTTCACGCAACTAATGACATAAGTATGACAGACTTAGTGGGTGAAAAGGGTGCCAAAAAATTAGCGGAAAATATTGAGATCCTGGAGCAAAAGGTTAAGGAACTCAAGGCAGAGATTGGAGTCGTCATCGGGCAACAACTGGATTAAACGGAACCAACAAGACTTTTTGTTTTTTCCAAAAAACTTTCAAGTTTGTGGGTGGTTTTGCAGGAGAAAGAGAATGATATCTGTTTCTGCGCTAGATGGGGTCCTGGTTATCGATCTGACAGGATTGAGCGGAGCTTACTGCACCAAACTATTAGCTGATCTTGGTGCGGACGTCATTAGAGTGGAGCCCCCCGGAGGGGATAATCTCAGGCGTTTAGGCCCTTTTTACAAGGATGATGCCCACCCGGATAAAAGCCTGCTTCATTTCTTTCTAAATACCAACAAGCGTGCGGTCACGCTAAACCTTAAAACTGAGGACGGAAAAAATATCTTCAGACGTCTGGCCAAACGGGCTCAAATTATTATAGAGACTTTTTCCCCTGGGTACCTCGAATCGCTCGGCTTGGGCTACAGCTCTTTAAAAGAAATAAACCCGAGCCTGATCTTCACCTCGATCACCCCATTCGGTCAAAATGGCCCATACCGCGACTTTAAGGGGTCGGACATAATCTGTTGGGCCATGGGTGGGTTGATGTACCTCGGAGGGTTTTCGGATCGCCCACCTGTGCAAGGCTACGAATACATGGCTTATAAAACCGGGTCCATGCACGCCTCTGTGGCCACACTGATAGCGTTTTATCACCTGGATAAGACGGGCGAGGGGCAGTACATTGACGTCTCCGTCCAGGAGTGCGTGGCACAGGCAATGGAAAATGCAGCCCAGTATTATGATCTGGAAGGGGTGGTTCGGTGTAGACAAGGACTGCGCCAACTGGAGGCTGGAGCTGGCATCTACCCCTGCAAGGATGGATTCGTGTACATGTTAGTCGCCATGCGGGGGACCCTGATGCGCTGGGATGAGCTGGTGGACTGGCTGATCGAGGAAAGAACCCCAAAGGCCGATAGTCTTAAAGATTCTAAGTGGAAGGATAAAGATTGGCGGCAGACCGAAGAGGCACGGAACAAGTTCTATGATATCTTTACGGATTTTTCTAAATCCCACCCCAAATTAGAACTCTATGAGAAAGCCCAGGCTAAAGGCATCAGCTTGAGCCCGGTCAGCACGATCGGTGATCTGTTCGAGAATCCCCAACTAAAAGCACGAGGGTTCTTTCAAGAGATAGAACATCCCGAACTCGGTGTAAAACTACTCTATCCGGGTGGACCCTATGTATTGGAAAAGACCCCCTGGAGGATTCGGCGGCGGGCACCGTTGATCGGTGAACATAACACGGAGATATTTCATTATGAACTTGGAATCCCCAAAGAAGACTTGGGGGCGCTTATGTCGGCAGGGGTGATTTAAGCATGAATCTTCCTCTAAACGGCATCAGGATAGCCGATTTTACCTGGGTGGGAGCGGGGCCTTTTGTGACTAAGGCTCTCGCTGATCACGGAGCGGATGTCATCAAAGTGGAATCAGCCACGCGGGTGGACGTGATTCGCATGATGCATCCCTTTGCTGGTGGGACCCCTGGGGTGAACCGGAGCGGATATTACTCCAATCGAAATTCCAGCAAACGGAGTATCACACTCAACTTGAAGAATCCTATGGGACTTGAGGTGGCCAAGAGGTTAATCGCAGTCAGTAACGTAGTGGCCGACAATTTCACGACGGGCACCATGGAGAAGTTGGGGCTGGGATACGATACGTTGAAGGCCATCAAGCCCGATATCATTTGCCTCAGCATGCCTATGCAAGGCGCCCACGGACCCCATTCCCAATACCGGGGCTACGGCGTCACCATTGGGGCCCTGTCGGGTTTCTACAACCTGATCGGATATCCTGACCGAGACCCGGTAGGCACCGGTACCAACTTCCCCGACCATGTCCCCAATCCGACCCACGCCTGCGTCGCCATCCTGGCTGCCCTAATCCATCATAAGAGAACAGGAGAGGGCCAGTTTATCGAACTATCCCAGTTTGAATCCACCATGAATCTATTTGGCGCAGCACTTCTGGATTACTCGGTGAACAGGCGAGAGGTGACCTGCCTGGGTAACCGGCTCCCTTATGCCGCTCCCCATGGGGTCTATCCCTGTCTGGGCAATGATCGCTGGGTGTGCATCACCTGCTTCAGGGAGAAAGAATGGATGGCCTTGTGCGACGTCATGGACAAAACCCACCTTGCCGCCGACAGCCGATTCAATAGCCTGACGGGCAGACTTAAAAATATGGAGGAGCTGGACGAAGAGATTTCTGAATGGACTTCTTCCAAGGATCCATTCGAAGTGATGAAGCTCCTTCAGTCCTGCGGGATACCAGCAGGAGTGGTGGAGGATTCAAGGGACACCCTTGAGAGGGATGAACAACTTGCAGCCCGTAAGCACTGGGCCTATCTTGAGCACCCGGAAATGGGTCGCAGCGTGTATGATGCCCCTCCTTACAAGCTTTCCCGGACGCCCGGCTATTTGCGGTCTTACGCACCCCTACTAGGCGAGCACACCCGACAGGTCTGTCTGGAGGACCTCGGAATGGAAAGCCGCGAGTATGAAAGGTTGGAACGAGAGGGTGCCTTTAAGTGAGCCGGTTATATCTCCCATAGGAGGTTTATATTGTCTTCTATCATTTATGAAAAAAAGGGGAAAATTGCCCTGATTAAATTCAACCGCCCACAGGCGTTAAACGCCCTGGACCCCCCCAGCATTCAACTCTTTCAAGAGATTTTGGTCGATTTTAGGGACGATACGGGGCTCTGGACGGCAGTGATCACCGGCAGTGGGGATCGAGGCTTTTGCACGGGGGCTGATCTGAAAAAGACCCTCCCGCCCCAGGACAATTTTGCCTCAGCCTATTTCCTTCCTGAGAAGGAAAGCATTGAGCAAGGGATGTACATCCGCGGCCTGGACATCACTAAGCTCAATATTGAAAAACCCATTATTGCAGCTGTCAATGGTCACGCGGTGGGTGGCGGCCTTGAGATTGCTCTTACCTGCGATCTGCGCATTGCCTCGGAGAATGCTACCTTCGGGCTTGTGGAAGCCAAGGTCGCCAGTATCCCGGCCTTGGGCGGGATCCAGCGGTTAATCCGAGGGGTTCCCATGGCGGTGGCTATGAAGATGCTATTGACAGCGGAGCGTATCGATGCCAAAGAAGCGCACCGTGTGGGCCTGGTCTCAGATGTGTACCCCCTGCCAGACTTGTTGCCAGAAGCCTTCAAGATTGCCGAGCGTATTTGTGAAAATGGTCCCTTGGCGGTCCGGGCGGTGAAGCGCCTGACGCAGTGGGGACTGAATATGCCAATCGACCAAGCTATATCCCTGGAACAACTCATGTGGGGAGTTTTACGTGATACCGCAGATCGCATCGAAGGGAGAGTCGCTTTCGAGCAAAAGAGGAAACCCCAATATAAGGGACGCTGATCCCCCATCGGGTGCACTATATCCAGCAAGTCAATGCTGTGAGGAGGTTTGTTTATAAGATGGATGCAGATTTGTTGCCAGAAAACCAAAGTTCGGCGTACAAGGCCTTTTTCGATTCAGCCCAATCAAATGACATTTTAGAACCTAAAACAACGGTCATGATTTCAATAGCCACCTCCATGGCAATTGGTTGCTATCCCTGAATGGATTATTTCCTTGGCGTGGCCAAGAAGGAAGGTATCACCCAATCAGAGATAGGGGCAGCGTTATCCGTGGTAATGGCCGTTTCTGCAGGGAAGGTTCGGGCGCAGTTGCGTGAAGTCGTTGATCCCAAGGCATGTAAGGTATAATTGTAAAATACAAATTATATTGGCTGCTTTTAAACGATAGATTAACCAAAATTGATTACATCAAGGGAGAGACATGCTAAACAAAGTAGGAATTATTGGAGTTGCTCAAAGCCATTTTGGCGAGGAAAGTGGAAAGAGCCTGGAAGAACTGATTTTCCAGACCTGCCATGAAGCATTGGTAGATGCGGGGATAAACATAGACGGAGTGGATGGCATTGTTATTTCTTCCAACGACCAAGTGGACGGACGTCCCATCTCTATCATGGTCACGGCAGGTTCGGTGGGGGCCTATCAGAAAGATCTTCTGGACGTTCCGTCCAGTGGGGAGCACGCCCTGATACTTGGTTATATGCGAGTGCTCTCCGGCAACTTCGAGACCCAGCTCATTGCATCCTGGAGTTCCCTGGAGGCAGACGACCTGAGGACCGTCCAGAACATCACATGTGACCCGATTTACCAGAGACAACTTGGGCTCCACGACATCACAACTAACGCCTTACAGGCGGCGGCCTACCTGAGTAAATACCCAGACGCGGCCGAGGGTGCGACCCAAGTTGTGGTGAAAAACCGGACTTGGGGAACGAAAAACCCACGGTCCCATCTAAGGGAAGGCGTGGAGGCTGCAGAGGTTTCTTCGTCCCCTTACGTCTGCTGGCCTGTGCGCAGACTTATGGTGCCCCCGGAGTCAAGTGGTGTGGTGGTCATGGTAATTGCCTCGGAGAAAAAAGCCAAAGAGCTGGGTAAAGGCCAGGTGGCCTGGATCGAGGGAGTGGGTTGGGCGTCTGACACGTATTGGATAGGGGAAAGGGACTTAAGCCGGCTGACATCCTTGGAAGAAGCGACTATCCGGGCATATCAGGCGGCGCAGATAAAAGATCCTCTGAAGGAAATTGACCTAGCCGAGATCCAGGAGGTCACCGCCTACCATGAGCTTATGTCTTATGAAGCCTTGCTCTTTTGTGGGCCCGGTGAGGCGAGTCGTTTAATCTTGGATGGAGTCACTGGCTCCGGCGGAAAACTTCCGGTCAACCTTTCGGGTGGGACACTCTCTACTAATCCTTACTTTGCTTCCGGTCTGGTCCGGGTGGCCGAGGCTGCTCTCCAGGTACTGGGGAAAGCAGGCGAGCACCAGCTACCTGGAGTCCAGGTCGCTCTCGCCCAAACCACCAGCGGCTTTGCTGGACAGAGCAGCGCCACATTTATTTTCTCAAACAAATACTCGTAAATGCTTTCAGGAGGAGTAGGTATGGAACTGCGAAAAGTTGCCATCATAGGATTTGGGCAGTCCCAATTTCGGTACAGGCGGGATGACGCTTCTTACGCGGAACTCGTGCAGGAAGCAGTTCTTGCGGCCCTAAAAGACGCAGGCACGGGCATAAATGATATTCAAGCAGTGGTTTTCTCCCTCGCGCCCGACTCACTTATTGGCATAGGCAATGCGGAGCGCTGGTGCGTTGACGCCATTGGGGCTTCCAATAAACCCTTTATGCGTGTGAATACCGGCGGTTCGACGGGCATATCCTCAGTGCAGACAGGCTATTACCACATTGCCTCGGGGCTCTTTGACTGTGTCCTGGTGGCCGGCGCCGACAAGGTGGGGGAGAGCGGAGATTCCCAGATAATTCTTAACAAAATGTGGGATCCTATCTACGAGCGGCAGATCCCTCTCAACGCCATAAACATGCTGGCCCTCTCTGCAGTAAGGTACATGCACAAGTACGGCATGACGGAAAGGCACATGGCGATGGTCACAGTAAAAAACCGTAAGAACGCCTCCAAAAACCCCTACGCTCACCTCCGCAAAGAGACAACCATTGAGGAGGTCATGGCATCTCGCGTGCTCTGCTGGCCCATCAAGCTCTTTGACGCCTGCCCCCAGTCCAGCGGAGGCGCTGCCATGATTCTGGCCTCGGAGGAGTTGGCCAAAAGAATCGTCCCTCAACCAGCCTGGATAAAAGGGGTGGGGCATTCCTCGGAAACGTACTACATGGGTGATCGGATGGGCCCTGCCGCGGTTCACGATCATGCGGATGCCTTTGCCTTGGGTCAGTCTTTTAGTAGGGCTTACGCAATGGCCGGGATCAAGAACCCGGCTAAGGAAGTGGACGTGGCAGAGCTCTATGCGCCGTGTAGCAACACTGAGTATCATGCCATTGACGCGGCCGGGCTCTGCAAGCCCGGTGAATCGATAAATCTTATGGAGGAGGGATACTTTAACATGGATGGCCCCATGCCGGTGAATCCTTCCGGCGGAACCCTATGCACCAACCCCATTGCAGTTACAGCTATGGTGAGAGTGGGAGAGGCGGCCTTGCAAGTTATGGGGAAGGCTGGCGAAAGGCAGGTTAAAGGGGCCAGGACAGCTATTGCCAATGGCAACGGCGGAGATCATCAGTTTTTTGGGACCATGGTATTGGGTCAGGAACCATGAGGCTTTAAACATTTAATCAAGGAGATGGGAGACAAAATGAGCGGGGAAATGATAAAACGTAAAGAAGTCTGGAATATCACCTACGAGCATTCCATAGGCGAGACCGCGAGTCATTTTTTTAACGAGATCATACGGAACAGACAACTCGTCGGCAGGTATTGCCAGGGTTGCGACCGGGTGCTTGTGCCGCCGCGACAATTTTGCGATCGCTGCTTCATTCCTACCACGGATTGGCGAGATGTGGGGAAAGAGGGCGTAATTGAGGCGGCTACTATCATTTATGAACAATTTAAGAGCCTTCCCGAACCGCCTTATGCCCTGGCGTACGTGCGGATAGACGGAGCCAGCACGGCCATAGGGAATTTCCTGAAAGGCATAGATTTTTCCAACCAGGAAGAGGCCCTTGAGAAGATCAAGATAGGGAACCGGGTTAAGGTAAAGTTCCAGGAGGATCTAGAAGGTTCGATCCTCGACTTTTGGTTTGAGTTAGCCTGATCAACGCAGGAGGCTTGATGGCCGACAGCCGTGTGAAGGCGCAAAATGGCAAAAATAAAATACGAAGAAAGGAGTATTTCTGATGAAAAGGACAAAATTAACGATCACTTTGGGATCCTTGGCCGCATTTTTCTTGCTTTTTTCCCTGATGGTGAGTGGAGCTTGGGCCGATTTAGTTAATCTGCGCATCAGTACCCAGATGCCCCCAAATCATCACACTGTTAAGGCCCTGGAAATTTTCAAGCAGGAGGTGGAGAAGAACGCCGCAGGACGTATCAAGGTTAGCATTCATCCCGCAGGACAGCTTTTTAAAGGCAGGGAGCTCCCCATGGCAGTGGGAAGTGGGGCCGTGGAAATAGGGGATATGGTGACACCCTATCTCTCAGGTATCTTCCCCGAACTTGAGCTCTTGGATGGGCCGTTTATGGTCGACTCTAGGCCTCTTGCGGAAAATATTTTTTCGGGGGAAATTGGGGAGATGCTGAATAAGAGAATCGAGAGTCTGGGCATGAAGGTCATATTTGGCCATCCTTACGGTTATTTCTCGATGTATGGGAACAACAAGAAAGCAATCAAACTCCCCAGCGATATGGAGGGCATGAAGATCCGGGCCGTGGGTGAAACCCAGGTTCTCAAGGCTAAGGCTATGGGCGCTAAGCCCCAGACCATACCAGGCTCTGAACAATATATGGCCTACAAGCAGGGAGTGGTTGACGTGGGTCAGTCCGGACCGTCTTCCTTTGTCAGCAGGAAGTTGTATGAAGTTTTCAAGCATGGAACCGTGGTTCGGGACGACCTGATGATGTTCTGGTGCAATATTAACCTCAAGGTCTGGAAAAAGCTCTCGGACGCAGACAAGAAAATAATTATAGAAGCTGGCAAAAAGGCAGCGGCCTATGATTGGGAGGTGATCGAGAAAGAGGAGAATGAAGCGGACGATTTCTTGCCTACCAAAATGAATATGTACTTTCCAAAGGATCAGGAACTGCAAGAATGGAAGAGAACCTTTGCACCCGTCAACAAACAGTTGGCTGAAAATACAGGCAAGCGCGGACTTGCCCTCTATAACGCGATCCTCCAGGTCCGAAAGGAAATGGGACTTAAGTAAGCGAAAAAAGCAAGCGTGAAATTTAACAACATGCATCGGGCCACACTTTTATCGGGCACAGGCACTTTATGTCAACATTTCTGAAGGCCAATAATATTATACACAAAATTGCTGGAGTGGCGGCCATGGTTTTACTGGTCGCTCTCTTTTTATTCGTGGTCTTTTCTGTGGCTTCCAGGGAATTGGGGCTCGGAATAACCTTCTCTGAAGAATTTACCAGGTACAGCACCATCATGATGGTGTTTGTTGGAGCCAGCTTTGTCCTTTCCAAGGATAGACACGTGAAAATGGACCTATTTTCCAACAAGTTTCCGCCCATTGTACAGGAAATTTGTCACTTTGGAATTAGCCTGGTATCCTGCCTCCTCATGGCCGTGGTTCTCTATGCTGGCTTCCAAATGTGGAGCATGGCTTATGATTGGAATCTTCGTTCGGAAACCGACCTCCGGATTCCTCTGTGGATACCGCAGTTCTCCATTCCTTTAGGATCTGGACTCTTGTTTCTTCAAGCGCTTTCCGAGTTGCTGGCAAGTACGCTCTCACTGTTCCGGAATCGGTTAGACCAAAAGTCATGACCATAACAGGGAATTTGTTACCGCATGTATAGTTTTCTTTTCTTGATGCTAATCCTGTTTGCGCTTCTGGTGGCGGGCCAGCGGATTGCTTTTGCCTTGGGGACCGTGGCGGTAATCGCTATCTTGACCCAGGATCTGTCGTTGCCCCTGATGGCTCAAACGCTTTATAGCGTCATGGACAACTTCATCTGGGCCGCCATCCCCCTGTTTATCCTTATGGGATCAATACTTTTCCATAGTGGAATAGCCCATGATATCTATGATTCCATTTATAGTTGGGTCAGGCATATTCCGGGTGGACTGGGTGTGGCCACTATTCTTACTTGTGCCTTTTTTGCTGCGGTATCGGGTACCAGTTTGGGAACGGTTGCTGCGCTGGGAGGGATCACAGTCCCCGCGATGATCGAGAAAGGCTATGACAGAAAATTTGCTTATGGTGCGCTAGCCTGTGGAGGTACTCTGGGCATCCTCATCCCTCCCAGCATTACTATGATTATATATGGCGTTATCACCGAAACCTCTGTTGAAAAGCTTTTCTTAGCCGGTGTGATCCCCGGTATAATCCTTACGGTGCTCTTTTCGATTTACTGTATGATTTACTCTTGGAAATACCAAAAGGCCACCATCGTTCCGCCAGCGTCTTGGAAGGAGCGCTGGCGTTCTTCGCGCAGATCGTTGTGGGGCATTTCCATTGTAGTGATAATCATGGGCGGAATCTATTCAGGTTTTTTCACCGTCACTGAATCCGCTGGTGTCGGCGCCGCTTACGCACTGTTTGTTGGGATCGTGGTCTATAGAAAGATCAACCTGAAGGCCCTGCTCTCAATAATTCAAGAAACTACTATCAACTCAGTGATGATATTCACAATCGTGGCCTTCGCAATGTGCTTCGGATCGGCAATTAACATGATGCAGATTCCCCAGCAGGTAACTGAGGTCATCATCTCGTCCCAAATGCCACACTGGCTGACCATCATCCTGTTAAACATAATCTTGATATTCATGGGGGACTTCCTGGATGTTCCGTCGATCATGCTGATAACATTGCCCATATTTTTTCCAACAGTAGTCAGTATGGGGTACGATCCACTTTGGTTCGCGGTATTGTTGACAATGAACATGGAGCTTGCGACAATTACTCCTCCCGTTGGGCTCAACGTATATGTACTTCATGGAGTTTTACCTGATTCAAAAGTTTCGGAAATTCTTAAGGGCTGCGTGCCATTTTTTATGATTATCATCCTCTGCATGGTGATCGTCGGTTTGGCCCCCGGACTTTCGACCTGGTTACCATCTTTGACAAAATAACGAAGAATCGGGTCAAATCTATGGCTGACTTTTGATTGTGGATTAGCGCTGGTGATAAGTTGACAAATGGATCAGGGAATGTTAGCCTGCCTCCACGAAAAGCCAGAGTAGATGCGCCAGGAGCATTGCACCACATCATTATCCGGGGGATTGAGCGCAAGCCCATATTTAAAGACAAGATCGACTATGGGAGCTTTATTGACCGGTTGAGCAAGATTCTTGTAGAAACTGGCACTGCCTGTTTTGCATGGGTGTTGATAACTAATTGCGCCCATTTTTTTTAGAACTGGCATGGTTCCGATTTCCACCGTCATGGGAAGAATGCTCACAGGTTATGCTCAGCAGTCCAAGATAACTGCTTCATTGTATTAATGAATACACACTATTCTTGTGGGCCAAATTACCTTCTTCCTCTAAATACCTCAAATGTGAAATGGCTTCCCCAGTGGCAAACCATCTTTGGGCAACCGGAAACTGATCCCAGGAGTCAGCCTTTATGTCCCAGGTCATGCGGGAAGCAACCTGAAAGGCATTCAGGGGCGCCCCTTCAAGGATTGTCAACACTTCCTTTAATCGATGGGCATGATGCTGTTTTAGTTCTGCGATTCTGGCATCATGGTTTCGTATGAGCCGCCGGTGACCGGGCAGGACAAGATCGACCTGCAGTCCGGCCACTTTGTCCAGACTAACTAAATAGTGCTTCAAAGGATTTTGTGTATCCGACCAGCATTGAATGTTGGGAGTTATATCAATGAGAATATGATCGCCCGCCACCAGGATTTTTTTGCTCGGTTCGTACAGACAGATATGTCCCATGGTATGGCCCGGGGTTGCGATGCATTTGAAGTGATAGTCCCCGACATGAATTGAATCGCCGTCATCCAATACCTTCATTTCGGGAATCCAATCCGAACCGTATTTGGCTCCGGGGTGTTTATCCAGGGCGGATCGCAGTTCATTTTCCGGGAAACCATTTTTACCGGCGTACGCGATCATGGCCTCAAATCCTTCCCAGGATTCCATAAGTTCTTTTTCCGGCCGGCTGAAATAAATATTGCTGGTATCCGTCGCCAGCTTTGCCACCAATCCAAAATGATCGGCATGCAGATGGGTAATAAATATATCGGATTTTTCAAGATCGATTCCGACTTTGTGCAAACCGGCCATCATGGCCTCCAGGCACTCTTGGCGATTCAAACCGGTATCGATGATCATACTTCGCTTAGCGTCCCGGATCACATAGGAGTTGAGATATTTTAGAGGGCTTTCCGGCAGTGGGATTTTCAACCGAAACAGGTTGGGTAATATTTCTTTGCACATGCTGGTTTACCTGGGATCTTTGTTATAATTTTTCTCCAAATTAAATGAAAACAAATCACGAATCGACTTGGTTGCAGTCAAAAGACAGACGAGAGATTTAAGAGGGCGGAAAACTGAAAATATTAAAATATCAGTCAGGTACAGCGGCGTTTGATAAATTTCCCTCTTCCGGCAACTTATCCGACCCTAAAAGCTCACTTAATCAAGCAAACCCTAAACCCCGGTGTCTGAAAATATAGGGGTTTCAATCCATCAAAAAACGGACTAAAAATCTGCAATCAGGCATCTTGCATTAGATGATTGGTGTGTAAAAGTCAACCGTAGAATCAAATTTGTACTGAGCTTACCTTCGACTTCCAGCGAAGAATTTCCCAGTCCCACTCTCCGTGACAGAAATCCAGATAATAACGTAAACATTTCAAATAATGGTTCTGATATCTTTGGGTATTTTGCTTTTGTTCAATAAAGTGCTAAAATGTGCATTTATTGAGGTGGGAATCTTTCTCACAATATTTATCCGCCTTTGGAGGATTTATTCGTATACGTGTGTTTTTATTTATTGAGTGTTAACCGACTAAAAAAGCATAATAAAACTTGTTTGTTGTCAATATATTTTATTTATTTTTACTACTTAAACTTTAAATCATATAATCACTTATTATATCAAAAATAATGAAGAAAAATTTTTGAATGGAATAGAAATGACTTGACAAACTGAAATAAGTCGTTACAATGTTACATGAAAACTTAATATGGGAGGTTGTTATGAGTCAAGTCATTAGAATTCCAGATCATCTTTACAAGCGTTTAGAATCAATTGCTGTTGGTTTTGATTCTCCAGCAAGTGTAATAGAGAGGGTTTTAGATTTCTATGAAACAAATCATCATAAAAACGGGAAATCAGGTGAAGATGAAGTTTTACGAACTAGATTTGAATCTAGGTTTAATGAACAATCTAGCGTGAAGTATAGCTCGGAACGGATCGGCCTCAAAGGCTATACCTCAGTAGCTAAAGGAAGATTTAGTCGTGATTTGCGGAATGACACCTATACAATAACGAGCCCTGAAGGAATTTCTAGAACTTTTAGATTGCCAGATGTTAATGACAAACAAGGTATAAGGGAATTAACCCATGAAGTTGAGGAGTTCGTACGAGAGCAAGAAGGTACAATAGGTCAAATCAAAGCGGCCCGAAAGAAGTTAACCGAATTCGGATATCATATTACAAAATAGGTTAAAATCGAATTTTAAAACTTGATATAAGGCGCTTAAGCCTGATCGGTGCCTCGCCGGGCATGTTCATTTTGCCTTTTTCGCTGAGGCCCCCAATACATAATCGTTTATGCCGCTGCTCGTAGTGGCACCGACAGCTTAGTTCAATGTTGGATAACTAAATTAACATAATTTCATTACTACGAGAGTCAACATGCCCCCATTGAATGACTTCGAACTACATCTTCCGCAGCTTCCGACCGAAGAGGAATGGTTAAATACTATAAGCGAACTTGAAGGTCTTGAAAAAGAAGCAGCTATTGTAAGAGCGAAAGGTTATAATCTTTTATCCGATTTTTCCGAACCGAGGGTCACCTTTGAACGAATTGGCTGGCTAAATCTCTGGTCCAAGGCTATCGTCGCACTTGAGTCAGCCATATCAGCCTTCCAGGAAGGTTTAGATTGGGTGTTACAAACCACATCAAGATCTACTTTTGAGTGGACCCTACATGCTTATGTGTTAATTGAACCTATCTTTGATTTAATCGAACTCGAGAAATCTGAGCATAAGGTTGTCGTTTCCAGTAGATCTCGCGAATATTCCCACAGGATAACCGTGGAAAGGCTCCGTGCTTATGCAGCATGGTGTCTTTGGTCAGATGGAGTATTTTATAGTGACCTCCTCCACCCGAAGACTTTAGAAAATGTTTGGGACCCAAACCCAGCAAAGAAAATCCTTGCGAATGAAAAGGATAGAGAGGGTTATGAACGTTTTTTTGGCACCTTAGAGGTTGAAACCGATGAGGAAAAATTGAACAAAAGCCGCGAGGAGATGGAGGGCATTTACAGGGGAAAAAAGGCCCGAATTGATAGGTGGTTGCAGGACGCTCAATTAAAATCATGGTCAGACAAGATAACTCAGCTTTCACGAACAAGTAAAGGCGCCATCTCATTCTTCAATCTATTCGATCCTGACGCCACAGTCGCAAAAAAACTAAAGAAGCTAGATTTGCGATTCGGGTACGTGCAATACTAAAGAACTTCAATGGCCTTACATGGTGCCAGCATGGAACAATTCATTAATATC
>JAKLQB010000237.1 GCA_022013615.1 Desulfobacterales bacterium
ACCAACTGCCCCTGACAAAAGGGCAATGGTAGCGATTGTGCCGCCAATAGCAACCGTATCAAGCTTAAAAAAACTCAAATGCACATTCTGACCCATGTATGTGGGGAGAAAGGTCATGATCCCCTTGTATGTCAATCCAAGGACAGCAGCAGATGTGAAAAAGACAATTAAATTGAGATACGATATCTTACTCAAACCGGCCTCTGCTTCCTTGCCCACTCCGACGCTGCCCTTTCTCACTGGCCACCTCGGAATGGTCATGGAGAAAAAACCCAGGCCGATTCCCAGGAGACCGAATATAACGTGTGGGGCTTTCCACACAATAGCTGATCCTATCCACGCCGAAAGGGCAGGGACAATAGCGATTCCAAGGCTCCCTGCAATTCCATTAATTCCAAAGGCCCTTCCCTTTTCCCTTATGCCATGGGAGATCAATGTGTTGGACGCCGGGTGAAATGTACTGCAAAACAGGCCGATAAGCCCCATAAGTATCCCGTAGGTCAATAGAGATCCGACCGGCAGGATACAGACAGAAAAAAAACCCGCACCAAAAAGATAAAGGGTAATAAGACGGCGAGGGCCGACTCTGTCCGAAAGATATCCGGCAGGAAGCGACCCCAACCCGAAGGCATAGGAAAAAACTGTTACCACTATTCCGAGATGGAAATAGTCTGTGCTGAATTCACCAACAAGGAGCGGGATCAGAGGAGGAAGAACCCCCTCATACATATGAACAAGGCTGTGGGATGAGGTAGTAAGCCCCAATATCTTTCGCTCTTCGCGGTTCACAATAATTCCTCTGACATATCTTCGGTTATCTCATGGCATTCAAGCAGGAGCGCTTTGGCAGGACATATTTCCTTTAAATCAGTCTTCCATCATAGAAGTCATGCACTCACGGAAAAGCTTCAGGTCTATTTCCGTAAATTGTATCCCAATCCCTTTGTCTTCATGTCTGACCACCAGACCTTTTATATCTGATAGCTCTGAAGGAATTTCTGTTTTAAATATGATCTTTATTTCTACCGCTACATTTCTTGGGATTCTTTCTGGTGTTTCAAGAAACATCCCTTTTGAACCCAGATTTTCAACTTTCCCTGTTATTACCCCATGGTTAGATTTTACAATCGCTTCTGCATCAAACCATAACTCCGTCCTCGTAGTTTTGCGTCTTTGTTTTGGCATAATTCTACCTCCAATCGCTACGTTTTAGAGCCTTAATATTCCCGTTGATATGGTGCAAATGGCAATGGTCAACTCAAAGGCTGTTTCCAAGAATTCTATGATCAGTCCGGGTGACCATATCTCTTTATTTCCTAAAGAATAACCTGTGTTTGCTGACTGGAAGGATCTTCGATATTGTAATATCAAATCGTTATGAACGCCAGAAACAGTTCCTTGTGGATTTATTCCAGTCAGTCATTCTTTTTGATCTGAGATTGCCTGGATCTAAGGCTAACCCTGAACCTCTCCCAAAACTCCTTGTCGGTATCCTGCCAGGCTGCTCCCCATTTCCTTTCAAAATAGGAGGAAGGCAACCTTTCCTGCCAGGGTTCCCAGGGATTTTTCCCTTCCTCCTGGGCCTTTAATACATCATTTAAGAAATCTGCAATTCCCGTTATTTCATCCTTTGGGATATAAGAAGCGGCTCCTTCTTTTATAGATCTAACAACATTGTCAGGAGTCAATGCGTGGGCAGTCAACATGACGGCTGTTACTTTTTTCTGCCTGGCAATGTCTAACAGGGCATAACCATCAACGCCCATAATGTCCAAAATTGCCATATCAAAATCCTGGGCTTCCAACAGTTCTTTGGCATCTTCAAAGGTAGAAGCTTTTACAATTTCACACATTGACAGGAACTCCTCCAATACTTCTAATACATCTGGTTCATCATCCACTATAAGGATCTTCTTCCCATCCAATAAACTACTGTCCGACATGATAACACCTCCCTCTGCAAGTATATTTTTGAGATTACAATGCATTTATCCGTACAAGTCAACTACAATCCCAAAAGTGCAGCAATTCTATTTTTGGCTCTTGAACAAGGAAAATATCCCCCAATCCCCCCTTTTCAAAAGGGGGAAGCAGTCGGAAGACCCGGACTGATTGAAATGTTACGTAAAAAAGGTAGCTGCTCGATCGTGGACAGCCTCGTGTTCTGTCGATTCACTTGCGCCTGGCAAGCATTTTGGCCATCAAGGTGCCGATACCCTGAGGGGACATATCTTCCGGGGACAATTTTTCCAAGATATCAAGGAAGGCCTGAGCAGGCCTTGAAAGATGCTGGTTTTTGAGGTAGGCGATACTCACGTCCAGAAAAATCTTACCACCTTCTAAGGGAGCAGTGGCAAGTTTTCTCTCCCTAAGGGTTCACTCAAAAATAACTTTACATTCTTGTTATCGGATTTAGGGTGTAATTCCACGTCGGAAACTTCGTATGAGGCTTAATTGAGAGAGAGTCCATTTCGCTATCTGACACTTTTTCTCCTGTTTTATAATGCTTTCTAACAAAGTGTGCTTTCACTTTCAGGCCTGTTGATGTCTTTGTAGTTCGTATCAACTTAAGTGCTTTCTCGTATGTCTCAAGTGGCTCTCCCGCCCAATTCTTGCTAATCTCACTGAAAAGACGATGTTCAATTGGATTCCATTTGGATGCTCCAGGAGGATAATGGCTGACTGTTATCGAAAGGCCGTATTGATCGCACATTTTTGTTTGTAGTCTATATTTCCATACACGAGACCTTGCACTATTGCTGCCTCCACTGTCAGCAAGAATATACAATTCCTTTGCATCAGAATAGCACTTCATTCCTTCTTCTTTCCACCATTTAGAGATAGAATCCACAGCAAGTGCAGGCGTATCGCATGTGGTGCCCAAATATACAGATCCCAAGTTAGCTATTGTATCATAAATGCCGAATGGAAGCCCTTTGCCAACGGAGTATGTTGGGAAATCATGATCATTAACCATCTTTGATTTACGTCGCCATGTAGCACCTTGATTCTTGAAGTTCCCGATCTTTTCCTTTTTCTTTGAATCAACACTGATAATTGGAAGACACCTTTTAGCAAAACTTTCACGCAGATCCCCAATATATCTAAATTGCTTGTCTCGGTTCCTTTGATCTTCTGCCGTAACTTTCTTTCCTCCTGAAGCAATCTTCTTATGATTGACTCTCAGGGAAAACCCCATATTCTTTAGCAGTCTTCCAACTGTATTTGAACACACTTGGATATCAATTGACTTAAGCTCGTTGGCTATTTTCCCCGTTGTTTTCCGAGTCCACTTTAAACCTGTAATGGGATCCCCAGCCGTTGCAAATTTCATCAACGCTTCAATTCGTTCTATAACTGGGGGTGTTTTTTTTCCACAGGTTTTCTGCCGCCACCTTCCTTGCGAACCCGTTCGGATTCAAAATCCTGACTAAAAAGTCCTCTGCGGCCTTTCGCAACAGTATGAGTATTCAAACCTAGCAAATTTGCGATTTTTCGGTCTCCACCATACCCAAGCTTGAAAGATTCTAAGCCAGCATACAATCGACGCTGCCTTTCATCAAGAATGCTATAAAATAAAACAATGGCAGCCTTTAATTCATGGCTTATTGCTTTTATCGATAAAGTATCGACGGGGATTGATTCAATTTGTCGGCGTAATAAAAGTTGCCGTTCTCTAATAGTGGGATCAGCCGATACATAGATGTAAACACCTGACATCTTTTCTCTAAAAATCTTTTCATTTTTATGAAGATGAAATAATGTTTCCTGAACCCTGACCTCCAGTTCTTCTTCGAGTTCCCGGGCGGAGTAACCTATTTCCGAAATATTGACAAAACCTCTTGAGGTTTCCATCAAAGTTCCATATTTTGAAAATCGTATCGATCTAAAACTCCACAAACCTTTGTTATTGAATTCTGCAATATCCTTGATCGTGTAGTATTTGCCACGATGAGAATAGCTGGTAAGATAACATAGCTGTTTTAGTTTTCGAAAGGCAGTCATCGTACTCTGAGTACCTAAAGCTTCTTTTATCTCAGCCAAATCACTGACTTTCTTTCTCTTAAATAGCGATAATAGCTCTTTTGCAGGGACCCTCTCTTTTCTCATAATGGTATCATTCCGTTTATTGGGTTATAAATAACCGGAACTATACCATTATAAATAAGTTATGTCAATAAAAATAATGGGCCTGGATATACCTTTTTATAAAGGGTATTGCGACTTAATAGAACATCAAAAGAACTACATGCAATAACAGTTCTACTGGTACCTTTCTTTAAAACTATGTAAAGTTATTTATCAGTGAGCACTAAGCTCTAAAGTTACTGCCTGCCTCACCAGAAATGAGACCCCTTCACCGCGCTGCACTAATTGTTTTATGAATTCTGTATTGCTCGTTTCCATAAGGATATCAGGAGCGCAATCATTCAGAGAAAACAATTCGTTTACCAGCCTCCTTGTTCCCGAGCCCACCTCCTTCATGATAATCGGTTCCTCGCCCAGTTCCCTGAAAGAGACGATTTTTTTATGCGCCAGATGGTGATCCGGGGCCAGTATGACCACCAGCTCTTCCTGGCTGAAAGGGATAAAACAGACATCAGGGTTATCCTCTGCCTTGGCGATTACCGCCACTTCGTTTCTTAGATCAAGCAGGCTGTGAATCATGTCCAGAGAACTACCTTCATCCAGATTGATCTTAATGTTAGAATAAGATTCATGGAAGGTAGTCATGAGAAACGGCATGAAGTACCTGGCATAGGTCTTGCTGGTTCCCAGGCGAAGCACCCCCCGTTTTAGTTCTTTCATGTCC
>JAKLQB010000021.1 GCA_022013615.1 Desulfobacterales bacterium
TTGATAAGAAATTCAATCTCCTGATGAGAAAAATCTTTTAGGGTCAAAAAATGTCTGCCTCTAAGATTAAACGGCATTTTTTCCTCCTCTTTTGTGGATTTTTCTAAGGCATTGTCCCAAAAAAGGCGACGAAGAATACCTGCCGCCCGAAACCGTCTAATACTTTAGAAATCAAGTCATTTCGCGCTTCTCTTAAACTCCTAAGTTAGTCAATAAATCGAATTAAATAAAATAGAGATGTTCATAAAAAAAATCAAGGTATTTTTCCAAAATCCGACTTTGAAATATACAGAGAGGATCGGACATGGGTCGTGCGCCCCTAAGAATCCGGTTAGCCTGGGAAGGAGCTGGTGCTCTTTTGCACAAGGGCATTTATTTTTCAGTGCTGGATTTCCTGCTGCTACCCTTCTTTTAGGTTGACCCTGTGACACCTATGGGCTAATAGGTGGGCTAAAGCCACCGAAAGGAAATGTGAGATTGCCTGATTAGCCCTCTTTCCCGGCACATTGAGGTTGGAGATGCCGGCCCTGAAAGTCATGGGCACAACCCTGATGATATTCTTTGTTTCAAAAACCTTTTTAGGATGAAAAATCAAGGGGTAATACTCGTGGAAAAGAAAGACTCCATTCACTGGGCCTGGATTATTCTGGCTACCTGCTTTGTCAACCTTTTTATCAACTATTCTGTGCGTCTCGGGTATAGCGTTGTCCTTCCTGAAATGATTCAAAATCTGGGATTGAGCAGGACAGCCGGGGGTTCCATATTTAACGCATATCTTTTTCCCTATATTGCCCTAACACCTCTAACCGGTTACCTGACAGACCGGTTCGGGGCCCGCCGGGTGATCACCACCTGTGCCTTCATCCTTGGCGTTGGCGTTTTCCTGATGGGAACGGTGAGAACGCTCTGGATGGCATGCCTTTTTTACGCGATCACAGGGCTTGGAGCCACGGGCATGTGGACGCCTATCATTACGGTAGTTCAACGCTGGTTCGCCCCCAACCGCAGGGGCCTGGCTTTGGGCATACTTTCAACGGGATATGGCCTGGGTTTTGCCACCATGGGTGTAGTTTTCCCCTGGATCGTGAATCAATTCAGCTGGCGTTATTCCTGGTATTTTCTGGGGACCGGAGCGTTGTTAATGGTCGCGGCAAACGGCCTGTTACTGCGTAGCGACCCTGCATCGGCCGGATATTTGCCCTGGGGCCAAAAAGAAGGCAGCTTGCTCACCGAAGAGGGAAAGGGGAGTAATCCAAAGCGTGAGCCCCTTTCCAGTGTGTTTAAGAGTTCAACCTTTTGGCTTATTGGACTGTCCTATTTCTCTATTTCATACAGCCTTTATGGAATTACGACGTTTATGGTGGATTATGCCCATAACCAGATAGGTTTGCCATTTGAAAAGGCAAGTTTTCTGGCAACTATACACGGAGTATGTCAAGTCGTGGGTGTTTTAACTATTCTACCCCTGTCCGATTACATCGGCAGGAAAAGAACCATCATTATTTCCAATTCATTCATTACTATATGTCTCGCCGGGATCCTTCTATATGGAAGTTCCTGGGTTATGCTCTCTGTGCTTGTGGGGATCCTGGCCGTTTTTTATGGTGTGATCTGGCCTATGTATGGTGCCTGTGCCGGGGACTACTTCCCAAAAGAGGTTATGGGAACGGTAATCGGAGCGTGGACTCCCTTCTATGGTCTGGGCGCCATCCTGGTGCATTGGGTGAGCGGTGTTCTCCGCGATAACACTGGAAGTTATGATTATTCGTTTGCTATCAATACAGTGATGGCTGCCCTGGCTGTCTTGTTGATATGTACTGTAAAGAAGAACACAATGAGCACAAGGTATTTGGGAGAGTGTCAAAAAGGATAAAATCGACTGGCTGACAAGGTCGCAGGAACGGTCTAAAAGGACCAATTTAATATTGAGGCACCCCAGGTTATGCCTGATCCAAAGCTCACAAGAAGTACGTTTTCACCTTTCTTCACCAGGCCTTCACGGTTGGCTTCATCCAGTGCGATCGGTATGGTTGCAGAGGAAGTGTTCCCGTATTTATGAATATTCGTGTACACTCTTTCCATGGGAACCTTCAGGCTTTTTGCGAGACCCTGAATGATTCGGATATTGGCCTGGTGAGGAATTACAAGTTGAATTTCTTCGCTGCAAAGAGAGGTGTCCTGCATCACGCGTTGGGTAATTGACGACATATACTCGATTGCCTTCTTGAAAAGCCGGTTTCCATCCATTATCAGGTGCAAAGGCTTTAGGTCTATACCTTGCAGGATCTCGGGGATGTAAGAGTTCCCATACGAAGAATACAGGAGCTCCCAGAGCGTTCCGTCTGATTTCAGGCGGCTGGACAGAATCCCACCCCGGTCTTTCTTCGAAGTAACCACTACTGCGCCGGCGCCATCTGCCAGCAACACGCATGTGTTTCGATCTCGCCAGTTGACAACGCTTGAGAGCCGTTCCGCTCCTATAACTAAAGCGTTTTCACATGTTCCACATCGGATGGCATTATTTGCAATAGTGAGGGCATATAGGAAACCAGTGCATCCGGCCGACACATCAAACGCAGTGGCATTCTCGGCTTTCAGGGCTTGTTGAACCATGCACCCAGTGGATGGGAACTGACGATCAGAAGTTACCGTGCCCACTATGATCATGTCCAGGTTTTCTGAAGATATCCCGGCCATTTCCATGGCCTTTAATGAGGCCTTTGTCGCTAAATCCGTTGTGCTTTCATCTTTTTCTTTTGATGAGATACGCCGCTCCTTAATGCCCGTGCGACGGATAATCCATTCATCGCTGGTATCTACAATGCTTTCGAGATCTTTATTTGTCAGTATTCTTTCAGGCACAGCAGAGCCAGTGCCAATGATATGAGACCGGGGCATCATTTTTGCCGTTTCCATTTCTTTAATATAATCACTTTATAAATAAGAGGGTTCCAATTAATGTCAATACAATATTATAGTAAAATATAAACTGCAGGTCAATGATTTGGGAAAAAGAGATCTCCCTGGAAGCGTCTTTGATCATTCCCTGTATTCAGTGAAAACCATTCGGATATAAGAGCAGACTAAGTCATTTCAAGAGATAAGGCGTTGAAAGAATAGAGTTTATTCGTTTATTTAATTTTTGGATTTAGTCGTCTTGAAAATACATCTATTTGGCCAAGTTACACCCTACTTTGACGTTTCCCTGATATAAGAGATAGGAAAATTTAAAACACGGAGGGTAATATGCGACCACTGGAAGGAATAAAGGTGATTGAAATGGCAGGTCTGGCGCCATCTCCCTACTGTGGGATGCTTTTGTCTGACTTTGGGGCTGATGTAGTGATCGTTGATCGCCTGTCAAAGGGTGCACCGGAGATTCCCAACATCATGGCCAAAAACCCCTTTGATCGTGGGAAACGATCCATGCGCGTAAATTTGAAAACCGACCGGGGCGTTGAGATCATATGGAAAATGATCAGTAGTTCCGATGTGCTCCTGGAACCCTATCGCCCCGGGGTTATGGAAGCAATGAAGCTCGGACCCGACGAGGCATTAGGGATAAATCCCAGGCTGATTTATGCTCGCCTGACAGGATGGGGGCAGAGCGGCCCTTATTCAAGTATGGCAGGACATGATATCAATTATATTGCCCTTTCTGGTGCCCTGTCCCTATTCAGAAGAAAGGGAGAAAATCCCCTTCCACCGTGTAACATCCTGGGCGATTTTGCGGGTGGCGGCATGCTTTGCGCAATGGGCATTTTGCTTGCGTTGATCGAGAGTAACAACTCCGGCAAGGGACAGGTTGTGGATACAGCCATGGTGGACGGTGCAGCGAATCTGTCAACCCTTTTTTACGGCCTCCTTGCAAATCACCTCATGAGCCTGGATATTGGGTCCAATATGCTGGATAGCGGGGCTCCTTATTACCAGACCTATGAAACGGCCGATGGCAAGTATATGGCAGTAGGCGCCATTGAAGGGAGATTTTATGCCCAGTTACTTAAAGGTCTTGGCCTTGATCCATCATCGCTCCCGCAACAAAATGACGTGATGCGCTGGCCGGAAATGACGATCCGTTTCGCCGAGGTGTTTAAAACCAGGACTCGGGATGAATGGACCGCCATCTTCGAAGGTAAAGATGCCTGTGTGGCCCCTGTCCTTGAATTAAATGAGGTCGGGGAGCATCCACATAACCGGGAACGGGAACTGCTCATTACCATCGATGGAGTGCCTCAGCCTGCCCCTGCTCCCAGGCTTTCCAGGACACCGGGAAGGGCAGTGAAAGCCGGTGGTCCGAAGGGTTCCAATACACGGGAGATTCTAACGGAGCTCAGATATTCAACGAAAGAAGTCGAGAACCTTTTTGAGAAAGAGATCGTCGAATAGAAAAATCGATGCGGAATAGTGTCTATTTGCTAAACACCTTGGTAAAAGGATTGTTGAAGTTGCCGGGCGCACTCTTTGTGGGTCTTTTTGCCTTGGGCCTCTTTTCAGGCTTTTTTGGTGCGTTCCTTGTTTTTCCCGGTTCCTGAACCGCGTCCTGTTTCATGGAAAGAGAGATTCGTTTTCTTTCCAGGTCTACGTCCAGCACCTTGACTGTTATGTGCTGATGGACCTTGACCACCTCGTTGGGATCCTTAATAAA
>JAKLQB010000022.1 GCA_022013615.1 Desulfobacterales bacterium
GCCGATGGCCATGATGTGCACCCCGTCACACATCTTCTCATCACGTACACGCTTTATCATGCGACCCGCGATTTCTATACCCTTGTCAATGGCCCTGCCTTTGGGTGCAGAAGCCATTTCATCTATTAACTCTTGCGGCACATTAACGCCTGCAACATTCTTATTCATAAAACGGGCCATGGGAGCAGAGGTAAGTAATATGATGCCCGCCAGGATCTTCACAGGAAACTGTCTGGCATAGTCCATGAACTGCTTGAAATTATCCAGGTCGTACACGGCCTGGGTCTGGATAAACTCGGCACCTGCTTCTATCTTCTTTTCAAACTTGATAAGCTGGGGTTCAAGGGGATTGGCCTCTGGCGTCACAATAGCACCGGCACAAAAGGATACACTTCCATCCACGTCATTTCCCCCGAGGTCCTTTCCTTTTTCCAACCGTCTGATTGCCGCCAATAATTGACTGGAATCCAGATCAAAAACACCTTTGGCCTCCTTATGATCACCCAGAATCACTGAATCACCCGTAAGGCAAAGGACATTGTTGATTCCCCTGCTTGCAGCAAAAAAAAGATCTGCCTGAAGGGCCATACGGTTTCGATCTCTGCAAGTCATCTGTAAAATGGGCTCCCCACCCATTTCTTTGATTAGAAGGGCTCCTCCCAGGGAGGGAAACCGCATCACCGAACTCTGATGATCGGTTACATTTATGGCATCCACCTTATCTTTCAAAAGCTCAATGTGGTGGATCATCTTCTCAAGGTTTATACCTTTGGGCGGAGCGACCTCAGTGGTAACGACGAATTTGCCTGATTTCAGGGCCTTTTTGAATGAGGAAACCATATGAAAACTCTCCAGTTACGGGTTACGGGTTGCGGGTTGCAGGTTGCGGGTTACGGGTTTAAGGTAACCTTTTGAAATAACGCGCAGCCGGCAACGCTAAACACCTGAATTAAATCATCCCAGCCTACTAACTTTAGACACTTTAGCTCACTTTAGTTCACTTTAGACACTTAATCTGAACTTTCCCGGGCTTGGTTCTCCATGATGGTTTCTCGGTTTTTGCAGTTTTCTCATGCTATCCAACCGGTTCAATTCTTTCAACCGACTGTAAATCAAGGTCCAGGCACAATCTTTTTCAGAGTCAATCTCGCATTTGCCATTGCTGGTGCCCCCGCAAGGGCCATTGACCAGTCCCTTATGGCATGAGGTTACCGGGCATATACCACCTGTCTCTCCTAAGATACATGTGCCGCACTGTGTGCATATCTCATCAAACTGACCTACACCGGTCTCTTTTCCTATAAACAGGGTGTCCAAGGCAGGCACGACCATTTTTTTTAACTGCCTTGCAATGGTCTGAACACCAAAGGCACAGGTCATGATCAGCAGGACATTGGACTGTTCAATCTGCTCACCGTGTTCCTTTAAGGCTTCAGCGGTCAGATTGTCACAGGCCACAGGCATGATCATCGCCCCGGTTACCAGCTTGCCCTTGCCGGACAATTTTTCTTTCATGGCCTTAACCTCGAGCTCACCACCAGTGTGTGTAAGGGTGACGCATGTTCCACACCCAATGATGAAAACCCGTCCCAAACCGTCCAGGAGTTGATCCAGTTCCTCCTCCGGTTTTTGCTGCGTAATGGATCTGATCATGTTTATCTCCTATCCTTCTCCAGATCACATCTTAGACACCTCATGGCCTCCTGATGCGCCTCATCTCGTGTAAATCCTTTCTCCACCTCCCGGAAATCCCTTACCCTTTCTTCCGGTTTCTCGAGTTGAATCTCGATCCTCGGCTTTTCCTCGGTTGTCTCCTCATCCAGTGCCAGACCGATATCCTCCACCGTCTCGGTCTTTTCATCTATTATCCTTATACGCCCTGTCTCCCCCTGGAGATATCTTTCAATGGCAATAGCGGCTCGCCGCCCGGATGCTATAGCCCGTATTACATAAGTGGGGCCAGTTGTAAAATCCCCTCCAGCAAAAATACCCGGGATATTAGTGGAAAGCGTATTTTCGTCAACAACCAATGCTCCCCAAAGCGCTCTCTCCAGTTGACCATCCTTTGTCAAAAAGGACATATCGGGGGCTTGCCCAATGGAAATAATGATATTATGTGTCTCCACAGTCTGAGTAAATTCATCATCGAATATCGGGTTAAAACCGCCCTCATCATCAAACACAGAAATACATTTCACAAACTCAATGCCGGCAACTCTGCCGTCTTTATGAATAATCTGCCTGGGGCCCCACGAAGGGTTTATGACAATGCCTTCGTCGATTGCTTCCCTGACTTCCTTCTCCCAGGCTAACATTTCGTCTCTTGGCTCCAGACAGAATAATTGAACATCTTCTGCTCCAACCCTCAAGGCGGTCCTGGCTACATCAATAGCCACGTTACCCCCTCCTATGACGACAACCTTACCCTCCACGGCAATCTTTCTATCCGTCTTGGCTTGAGACAAGAACTCGAGGCCATAGTGTAGACCGTCGAGACCTTCTTCTTCCCCGGGGACCCCGATACGCTTGCTGGCCTGAGCACCCGCAGCAATAAATACCGCGTCATAGCCTTCCCGCATCAGATCATTGACCGTATGATAAGCGTCAATAGGGGAGTCATAACGAATCTCAACCCCGCAGCTTTCAATAAAATCAACCTCCCCCTGAATCACTTCACGAGGTAGGCGAAACTCGGGAACGGTAATGCCAAGCATGCCTCCAGCCACAGGTTGAGCTTCAAAAACAGTCACCTTGTAACCTGATTTTGCCAGGAAATAGGCACAGGTCAAACCTGAGGGCCCAGCACCCACCACAGCTGCCTTCTGTTTTCTGGTTATTGGAAAAGGCTCTTCTGCCCGCTCAATATGTTCAAAATACCAGTCCGAGGCAAATCGTTTCAATGACCTAATGGCCACAGGCTCATCAAGCTCCCCACGTCGGCATTTGAATTCGCATGGATGGATGCAGATACGGCCGCACACAGCAGGAAAAGGGTTCCGCTCCCGGATAATTTCCACAGCCTTTTCATACTTTCCGCTGGCAATGGCTGCTACATAATTGGGCACATCAATACCGGCTGGACATGCATGCTGGCAGGC
>JAKLQB010000238.1 GCA_022013615.1 Desulfobacterales bacterium
CTCATTTAAAAGAGCAGATTCTCAAACGCAGTCTTGTTCGCTTTGATCTACGCAAAAATCGTGCAACATTTTTAAGGTAGAAATATCGGCTTAGATTATAAACAGTTAGTTCAACAGTGAGGAGAACACGTTTAAAGTGTAGGGAAGAAACCCATGGAAACAAATACCTAATTATGAGGAATCAATTCCAGTTTTTACTCAACTTTTCTTTCTCTTAGTGGAAGGAAGGGGGGAGTTGAAGTGGCATGCTGTGGTAAGAAGAGGGAGGCGATAAACGAGATACAAGGATCTTCATGTTGTGGTACCTGGCAGTACCCTCGGATTTTATATTGCCATAGGTGATACCCGTTATAGTAATCAAAACATGAGCCGCTTGCACTACAATAACCCACGATTCTCTGCCGACCGTGATGGCCGATGACGTGCAACTGGGTCTGATCAGCGACAATTAGAATTCCCGCCTGACGACAATTAAAATTCCCGGTATTTGTTTACAAATAGTAGGCTGTCCGAGCTTATTTGAAAGGAGGCTCGGGTGGTTACAGACAGACAAGTGAGGAGGCTTATGGAGTTATTAGGCAAGGGAAAGAGTCTGGCTGCATCGGCAGCGAAGGCGGATATGGATGAGAAGACAGCCCGCAAGTATCGGGAATTGGGCAAATTGCCCAGTGGAATCAAGGTTGGTCATAGCTGGCGGACCCGGGAGGATTTGTTTGCTGAAGTATGGGAGGAGGTGAAAGAGAAACTGAAGATAAACCCGGGATTGGAAGCGAAGACATTGTTTGAAGACCTGCAACGCCGTTATCCGGGTCGGTTTGCTGACGGTCAGCTGCGCACTCTACAGCGCCGGGTAAAGATATGGCGTGCGCTGGAGGGGCCGGCCAAAGAGGTGTTTTTCCCCCAAGTACACAAGCCTGGGGAGTTATGGCAATCGGATTTCACGCACATGAAGACTTTGGGTGTGACCATTGAGGGGCAGCCATTTGACCATTTGGTCTATCATTTTGTGCTGACCTATTCAAACTGGGAGACTGGGACGATCTGCTTTTCAGAGAGCTTTGAATCCTTGAGCGAAGGATTGCAAAATGCGCTGTGGGAGCTGGGTGGGATGCCGGAGAGACACCGCACGGATCGACTCTCGGCTGCGGTACAGAAGCCGAATAATCCGGAGAGTTCACACAACGTTACAGTAAAGAAAAGGGGACAGGTAAATAATACTTGATTTGAAGGCCTCCTATGGATTCTAACAATCGTTAAGAGGCCTAACGAACGTCCTCTTTACTGATAAATTTCATGGTTTCAAAGGACTGCCCTATACCAGCCAGTATTTCTCAAAACCGCTGTACCGCAATTCAGCCTGGCACCACGGATGTTGTGTTTCCCTTTTCCTTGACTCAATAGAGCAATTTGCCTATACTCCTTCCCACAAAAGCCTGCTTCTATTACTTAGTGTCTGAACGAATATAAAAAATCCATTATTTTTCGGCGAGTTAGCGCATATTTTAGCGTCGAAGATTTTGTGTTTCAATTCTTTTTGAGAGCATTTTTTGCTTTACATCTTTTAGCGAAAATGGCATTATTTGATTGTTGTTCATGCTAATTAGGTTTTTTGGCATTGAATAGCGCTTTCAGTAAAGTTCAAAAATACAAATCTTCGGGTGAAAATATGCGAAAAGTGATCGATATGCAAATGAGAATCGGAGAAGTTGCCATCGATAATATTACGTTCGACCCACGCTCTCGAGATGAAATCCCAGAACTGCTGATGGGCCTTCAGAGCATATGTTGCAATCGGGAAATCCGTGAACAAGTTTTTGAAGTACTGATGGATTTGGTCCCAGACGATGTGGATCCAAATAATGGCCGTTCAGGCATGGGTCTATGGAAAATACTGGTTTTGGGCACACTGCGTTTATCCTGCAATTGGGATTATGATAAACTACTGGACATTGCGAACAACCACAGAACGTTGAGATTAATGCTTGGCCATAGTGCCATGGACCACGAGTCCCGATATGCACTGCAAACCTTGAAAGACAACGTTTCCCTGTTTACCCCTGAAATACTCGATAGAGTCAATCATATTGTTGTCAGATACGGTCATGAAGTTATCGGCAAAAAACCTGGCGAAACATTAAGAGCAAGTTGTGATTCATTTGTCGTAGAGACCGACGTTCACTTTCCGACAGATATCAATCTGCTTTTTGATGCGATGCGAAAAACTATCGTTCTGATCATGGCCTTGTGTGATGGTTTAGGCTTGTCTGGATGGCGACAGGGGATTCATTTGCTCAAGAAAGTTAAGAAGCAATTTCGAAAAGCTCAGCAACTAAAACGATCTACTTCAAAGGATCACCAGAAAAAAGCAAAGAGAGAGCAATTAATTATTGCTGCTCATCTTGCATACCTTGAATTGGTTGAGTCTTTGATTGCCAGAGCAAAGTAAAGAATCCAGGCCCTCAGGACCTGGTTTTGCTTTTGCCCCCTGAAAGGGGGCTGGGTTCTTGCCCTCTTAGAAGGCAAGAAAGAGTTATCCCCAAGGGATTTATTAGAAATTAAACGATCTTTGATCTTCTTGACGTTCTTGGTCTTCCTTTCTTTTCAACGAAAAAGGGCGGAACTGGGCTGGGCCTTGGCATTGTGAAAAAGATCGTAGAGACCCACGGAGGAGAAATATCTTTCCATCCTAACGCAGAAAAGGGCGTCACCTTTACTGTGCGGTTTCCTTTCAATGAAGCTGGATGAAGGAAGGAGCAATAAAAATGATATCAAAGAAGTCTTTGCAGTTGGGTTTCATCACATTCTTTCTGTTGTCCTTTGCAGTCTTTCCCTGGGATGAAGCCCTTGGTCAATGGCAGGGCGGATACGGGGGCTGGCACATGGGGCCTGGCATGATGGGCGGATGGGGTATGGGGTGGTTCGGTTCCATTTTTATGCTGGTGTTC
>JAKLQB010000239.1 GCA_022013615.1 Desulfobacterales bacterium
GAAGGCGGGGGAGAGGATTCCGAACGGCACAACTTTATGCAGATGTCCACCTCCGGTTGATCAAAGGGCTCTTTGATCGCATTAAATTAGAACTGGATATCCAGGATCAGCCGATTCTAATCGGTATATATGGGGGCATAGGCAGCGGGGCCATAGGGTTTACCAGTGATATTGACTGCATCTTTCTTTACGATGGAGAAAGGAAAGAGGAATATGACATACTGAAACGGGTCCTGAAAAATGAATTCAAGCGAATCTGTGATCTGGATGTGGATGAATCCTTCCTCCCGCATCATATAAATTATTTTTACCTGGGCAACTATGATGGGGAAAGCCTTATTTCTTTTAACGACTTCTTTAATTATATCAATTATATAGATGAGTTGCGCACCGAGACGGGTAACAGATTGTTTGAGCCGCAGTTCTTTCATTATCCGTGGGCTTTTTCTATCCGTTTTATTGGAAGCCGGGAGGTCATGGAACGATTCAAGAGCCGGACGGGTGGACTCCCACACAAGAGAAAAAGGGGATATCCTAACATCAAGGCCTACATATTGGGGGAGAAAAGGGCTGAAATAAAAAAAGATTATATATCATATCTGAGGGGGAATTACTTCCCCAGGGAGCTGGAGTTTTTAAACAACAAAAGGCTTAAGCTCCTGTGTCGCAAAAAGGCCTATAAGGATTTTATCGAAGCAATAAAGCCGTATGAAGGTATAAAGTACGTGTTCCGAAGGGGGGTTTTACCTTTACTCCATATACTTCATGACAATGGTCAACGGACAGATATGGGTTTATTAAGGAAAAATTATCGGCATCTTCTCCCCGCAGTCGATTTTATGCTGAAGGTCTTTAATGTACGAAAGACCCTGTACATCATGGGGCAGTGGGACTTAAGCTATTTTCTCTACATAATGGATTTCAAAAACGAGAGGGAATTCTGCGAAAGGTATTTGGGATATCAACAGGATATCATCGGTTTTGTTAAGAAATTAATCCGTTAATGTTTTTTTGCCAATTTTAACCCGATCTCAAGGGCCTGTTTGTTCATTTCAAGGAAGCCGGCCGGGATTTTGGCTTCCAGGACTTTCATGATCGAGGCGGCCTTGACCAAACCGGCCAGGCCAATAAATGCGCCCAGCATACAGATGTTAAATACAATGGGCTTCCCGATTTTCTCCATGACCGCCTCATACATAGGCAGTTCAACGTAATGGGCATCCACTTTGGTTGTTTTTTTTGTATAGTGGCTATCGGTTAATAAGAGCCCCCCCGGCCTAATAAGACCTGAATATTTATTATAGGCTTCCTGGGTCAGACACACCAGAAAATGAGGGCTAATAACCTTTGGATAATAAATTGGTTTCTCTGATATAACTACATCTGACCTTGTGGCCCCGCCTCGGGCCTCCGGGCCATAAGACTGGGTCTGAACGGCGTTCAAGTCTTCATATATGGCTGCCGCTTCTCCCAGGATGATGGCAGCCGTAATGACACCCTGGCCTCCTGAACCACTTAAAACGATTCCTGTAGTCTCCATAATATATTTCCTCAAGGCTATTTGCTCTTTGTTAGCTTCTAACGCTGGCTTTTCTTGACAAGCGCCGAATAGGAGGCTGAATATTCGGGACGCTCCTCCTCCAGGAAAATACCCCGTTCAATCAATTCGGGATGTTCGGCCTTCTTCTTTGAGCCGATAGAAGTAGTCCCCTCCTTATAGCTGTTCATCATATCCACGGCGCTCCCAAGTTTGTTTTTTCTGCCATAATAGGTCGGGCATTGGGACATAACTTCAACCATTGAAAAGCCTTTATGTTTAATGGCCCTGGCAATGATTTTGATCATTTCCTTTACGTGATAGGTGGTCGTTCGGGCAACAAATGATGCGCCCGCCCCTTTGGCCAATTCAACAAGATCAAAGGCATGGTCAATTGTACCTGTGGGGGCCGTTGTGCCCCTGTCACCAAATGGGGTCATTGGAGAAAACTGCCCGCCCGTCATCCCGTATATGCTGTTATTCATGATGATGGCAGTCAGGTCGATGTTGCGGCGTGCGGCATGGATAAGATGATTTCCCCCGATTGCTGCTGCGTCGCCATCGCCCATAGGCACAATGACCGTCAGTTCAGGACGCCCCATCTTTACCCCCATAGCAAAAGCAAGGGCCCTGCCGTGAAGTGTGTGCAGGGAGTGAAAATCCACATACCCGGGCATGCGGGAAGAACACCCAATTCCGGAAACTACCACAACTTCATTCTTAGCAAGCCCGAGTTGGTCAATGGCCCGTATCATGTTTCCCATGATAATCCCATGGCCGCATCCGGGGCACCAGATTTGCGGAAAGAAACGCTGGCGCAGATAATCTTTGGCTGTCATCTTACACCCCTTTTCCCAGAATCAAGTTAAGTATTTGCAGGATGTCTGTATGAGAAATAAAAATTCCATCGAATCGATTGGCCAGATACACCTTTTCAGGCCTTGACACAGCCTTTTTTACTTCCTGGCAAATCTGACCCATGTTCATCTCAACAACCAGCACATGGCTGTGGCCTTCGCATTTTTCTCGCACGGTTTCTTTGGGGAAGGGCCACAGGCTTTGCAATTCTAATAAGCCAACCTTTACCCCTCGCTGCCGGCGATCTTCCACCATCTGAAGTGCGCTTCTGGCCGAGCTCCCGTAAGAGATCAATAGTATATCAGCATCCTCGGTGAAATACTCCTTGTATCGGGCGATGTTATCCGCCCGATTTTCCAACTTGTCCACCAAATGATGAAGCAGATCATAGGCAATCTTCGGATTTGTGGACGGAAAACCCCACATGTCGTGGACCAGGCCGGTCACGTTGTAACGATGTACTCCTCCGAAGTCACTCATGGGAAGTCTGCCGTCTTCACGCGTCAGGTATGGGTGATAATCGGTCCCTCCGGGTACCGACGTGCGAAGACGTTCAACTACTTCAAAGTCGCCGGGCTGGGGAATCACAACTTTCTCACGCATATGGGCCACAACCTCGTCAAACAGAAGGACAACAGGCGTCCGAAATGTTTCGGCCAGGTTAAATGCCTCCACTGTCATTAGAAACACGTCCCTCAGATTGGATGCGGTAAGGGCAATGATCGAATGGTCGCCGTGGGTGCCCCATCGGGCCTGCATGACGTCTCCCTGGGCTACGGCAGTGGGAAGGCCTGTGCTGGGACCTCCACGCTGCACGTTAACTACCACTGAAGGGACTTCTGCCATTACTGCATAGCCTATGGCTTCCTGCATCAGGGAAAAGCCAGGTCCGCTGGTGGCGGTCATTACCTTGAGACCTGTTAAAGATGCCCCGATTATGGCGCACATGGAGGAGATTTCATCTTCCATCTGGATGAATGTCCCGTCAACCTTTGGCAGTCTTTCGGACAGGATCTCAGCCACTTCTGTGGAAGGAGTAATAGGATATCCCGCATAAAACTGCAGGCCTGCGTAGAGCGCCCCTTCAACAATGGCCTCATTACCCTGAATAAATCTGACATTTGATTCCATGTCTAATTTTTCTCCTGTTTACTGCAATTCAATAGCTATATCCGGGCATCTCAATTCACAAAGCCCACAACTGATACAGTTTTCGGGGTGGGCCCAGAGAGCTTTGCCATC
>JAKLQB010000240.1 GCA_022013615.1 Desulfobacterales bacterium
TCAGGACACCTTACCTCCAGGAAACTCAAGTGACACCTTCGGCACCAGTAGAGCCAGTATATCCCCCGAGTTTGTAGACGAGGCGCATATCCGTACCGGGGTAGTTAACTTTGGCCTTGTTGAGATGCTCAAATAGCTGTGCAAGGGCTCGATTAGCTGCTGGCCTCGAAGCACTGTGCACGCGTATATTCAACTCCTTATTTTCCGGGTCTGGTAGAATGTCAGCTTCCGTTACGAAAAGGTCCTGGAGTAAACGCCGTGCTGCCGGCGAGTCCACTGTGGGACCAGTTATCAACCCAACCATGGCTGTTTCCGCACGATATGCAATCATACGGATGGTATCCATCAGGCGTTTTCTTCCCGGAAGCAAACGCAGGAACTTGTCCTTCTCATCAAGTTGCCCCCAGGTAATATGTTTGGCCGTATCTTTCAGTTCCGCTTTCAACTTCTCCAGTTGCTGTTCATAATTTTCGATCTCCTCTAACAGATTGGCCTTTTTCGTCACCCATTTACGATATTTGGCTGGTCTGTCTTCGGTTTCAGGATGCATGGTCATTTCAGCAAAACGAGCACGGCGATATCGAAGCTTGTTTTGTAATGAGTTTCGTGACCGGTCCAATTGTCTCCAAGTGGGATTTACGACTTTTTCGGTGTCAGGAAATTCGGTGACGCCATATTCTAAAATTACATCAATATCAAAGTGTTGCATCATATAGTTGAAAAAGTTTTCCTGACACCATCGGCTAAACATACGGCCTGCCAGTTGTGTGTGAGGCAGGTCAAAAGCAGTGCTTATGAGACTGGTCTGATGGCCTGAATCAGTAAGCTTACGTACCTCTCTCATCCACATGGCATCCTTGCCGGAGCCAACGTAACTACCCATTTCACAAAGCCGCATGTCTATCACTTCACCGGCTGGCATGGTTACTTTATGCTCGGTGAACCATTCCTCTGGCCAGGGTTCTCCTGGATGCTTATGATAGGTCTGACAACCTATCCGATGCTCCTTCCACATTTCGGCAAAAAACGCCGGGCTATACCCTTCCCGGTCGAAAACAAGGACAAATCGACACAAGGATGGGTTTTCGGCCAGTTGCTGCTGGCTGGGTTGATCGGGGACATCATCAAGTAAGCGGGGAACAATATCGTTCCTCAGAGTATTCAGCAATCCCGGATCGATCTCTTTTTCGATCACAAAAAAGGGACGGCCTATGGCGTCATTGACCCAGTAATCGGTGATACCCCTCAGGCACAGTCGCTCACGGGACACGTAACGACGAGGCAATTTGGTCAACCGTCCGTTATAAACTCGTACATGTCCATCAATGTAAAGCGCGCCCACCGATTCAGGTTCCAGATTCATCCAATATTTTCCTAAATGCCCAGCCCAACGCTCGGCTTCATCATCGGCGCTCAACTCGTCCATCTTGCTACGCAAGCAACGCACTTCCGGTATACGGTCCAGTCCCAGCAATTTACCAAATTCCCCGGGAGCATGACCTCGCAACTTCTCTGTTGTCTTGATCCTGCATAGAGCCATCAGGGCCAGGAGTAACAGCATATGAAAAATCGTATAGTACCCGGTCACTCTGCCAAGAAACTGCTCGGCGCCGTGGAGCAACCCGTTTGCCAACAGCGCCGGTATTGCGCATAGCACCCCTGCCTTGGGTACATCCAGGCACAACTCAAAATGCACCATAGCACCCACTAATTTGCCCATGGATGCGAGCACTCGCTCCTCTACCCTGGTACAGGCCACCCCCATACCTTCAGCAGCGGCCGCATCCACCACACTCCGCGACGATTTGCTAATGGCTGTCTCTTTGTGCTTGGATTCTGATAAACGACCGTCGTTTATTGCTTTGCGAAGGGTGTCATACTTTACGTTAAGTTCTTGGGCAACATCGCTCCTTGTGTAACCCTGATCAAGTAAACCCTGGGCTTTCACAAGAACCTCAGGGGTCAACACTTTACCTCCCCGACGACCTTGACGTCGAACGAAAAAAGCTTCTGCTCCATCCTTTCGAAGCTTATTCATAGAACGGATAACACTGCTTTTGGATACGCCGAAAGTCCTTATTACATCTGCCTGGCGACAGGCCCCGGAGTCGATCATTTGAGAAGTGATCAGACGAAACATTCGCTGATCTGTCTTGTTGTGGGAATAAATCGGGTAAGTGCCTATGAAATAGGTCCAGCGCTCCTCGTCTCGCCAGACACTGACCAGACCGTTGATTTCTGTTGCACCGTGAGGGATTAGTGGTAATATCTGCTGTGGCATGGCACCTTTCTCCTTTCATGTATTTGTGGTGAATAATGAAGGAAAAGGTGTCACGCTCATTTTCCGGTTGCAAGTCTTTATTTGCAAACGGCAAAAAAAACTCAACTACATGAAATAATAATGCTTATCGGAACATTTTCCGCCTAAATCCTTTCAACCCAGATCAAGAGTCCTGA
>JAKLQB010000241.1 GCA_022013615.1 Desulfobacterales bacterium
CGTCACCATTAAATATTCACATAGATCCTCAGATTCTCAGATCCCACCCTGTGAAGATTACCTCTACAGAGATCCGGACTTGTACGCCTCAGGCGTATTATCCCGTTGATGCTTATGCCCAGGGTTGTAACTTCATGATTTTTTCAAAACCGGCTATAGGATCTAACAGAGTGGTGTGTCCAGATTAGGCCCAAATGGCGTCAATTTCCAAATATTTCCACTCCTTGAAGGCCCTATTTTACTCCAACCCATATTCCTGAAGAACCTCAGAACTCCAATCCAGCGTAATACCACATATGTTGTGGTTCCTTTTCCATTGACGCACAACGGGAAAACCCCTATACTTCGGCTCCTAAAAAAGGAGATCTTATAAACAAGGAAAGGAGAAAAAATGTTTACCGAGATAGCAAAGAAGAGAAGAAGTGTAAAAAAATATACGCCTCAACAGGTGGAGCAGGAAAAGATTGATGTCATAATAGAAGCAGCCCTTCGGGCACCGTCCGGAAAGGCGGCCAGACCATGGGAGTTTGTGGTTGTAAAGGATAAGGAATTACTTGAAAAGCTTTCCGTTGCAAAGCCAGTTGGAGCAGAATTTGTCAAGGGTGCTTCGGTGGGGATAGTCGTCTGCGCAGACCCCTCAAAATCCGGTCTCTGGGTAGAGGACTGCGCCATTGCAGCGGTCAGCATGCAGTATGCCGCTCATTCTATGGGGCTTGGCAGCCGCTGGTCCCACATGAGGGGAAATAATCACAATGATAGCAAGTCCTCAAGGGACTACATTGCAGAACTTCTTGGTCTTCCGGATAATTTGGATGTCGAGTGCATTATTGCAATAGGATATCCCGGTGAGGAGATGGTCCCCTACAGTAAGGAAGACCTTGATTATGGTAAGGTAAGCTATAAATAGCTATAGCGTCAAAAACGCCTAGTAATAGTTAACGAGGTTTTCTAACCCCGTCATGCTCAAGCGGCGGGACAAGAATGCCCTGCCTATCGGGAAATGACAGCCATGGCCCGTGAACTATTACAACGCCTAATAGTATTTTATCCCTGAAAACCTGGCCTAAACACCCGTCCGCCCCGGCTACTTGGCCGACCGGTTTAACGAGGCCTGCCAGTTTTTCGAATACACCGGGTATATGTCTGCAAGCCTTTCCCTGACCGCCGTCCTGAGCAGCGCAAGCTGAAGAGGTGCTGAAGATCAATCCCAAGTTTTCCTTGGAAAGCATGAAAATCTTGACAGATTTTAAAGACCCAGTTCTCAAAGAACGTCGTCTCGCTGAGTTACGCAAAGCTGGGCTGAAGTGAGGGATATCTTCTTTGTATTGGGTTTTATTTAATGTCCCTCCGCCCTGTAAGGGCTCTACTCCACTGCCTGCTTTTGCCGAACCCTAGAAAGTCTTGGTGCGAGCGATTACCCAAATGATGCTGCAACTTGTTGACACTCCGATTCTGTCAAGTTCCTATTTGAAATCTATACAGACACAACACTCTGAAATTTTTCAGTATTGTTCGAGAAACCTTGATTCTTCGGGCGTCTCAAAACCTTCCAATTCTACATCAATTCAATACTCTGCTGAGGCCAAGGGTTGCTTATCGTATCCTTAAATTTCAAGGTACCAGATTTTCTTATGATTACAATCACAATGCTTGAAAAAACGAGATTCAAAAAACAGTATACGAACCGCACCTTTCGGCATTGGGAGTTCAGATGCCACATGTTGTGCCTTTTCCTTAACTCACAAGAGCAATTTCCCTATACTCCTACCAACAAAAAACGACTTCTTATCATCATCATCTCATCTCATCGGGGAAAGCAGCGGGCTTTGGCGTGATCGACGAAGGGACCTCTCTCCGTAAAAGTTGAAGCCCTTGAACGTGTTGGCGGGTCATGGGTGGCTCGACCGGGGGACCCCTGGCTCCAAAGAGTGTTCCGAATTCATGTGATATCAGTAAGTTAAGTCAGAATAATCGGCGGGTAAACACAGACCACTGTCGGAGCGGGCTTTTTTCTATCAAGATTTAGGGACTCTCGTCCGATATACAGAATAGGTCACCGTGTCGCCCAAAATAAGGATCGTGTCCCGAGTGGATTTTTTTAGGGGCAAAACAGGAAAAATAGGAGGAAACTCGTATGACGCTCATATTTTCTCAAAGGCCGCTATTGATTCAAAATATTTATGGCATGTTGGGTCTCATTTTCCTGGCACTGATGATAATGGTCGGATGCGCCGATGATAATAATGAGCAGCCACTGGACACTTGGTATGATTCGCGTTGGCAGTATAGGCAAAAAATAGCCATTTCCCCCGGTGTGACAGCTGCAAACCTTGCAAATTTTCCATATCTAATAGAAATCGTTGACCCCATAAATCCTCTTTTTGCTGCTGCCCAGGCCGAAGGTGAGGACATCCTTTTTACCGATTCCGATGGTATGACCAAGCTGGACCATGAGATCGAAAATTACGATGAAGGAAATCATGCCATCTATGCTTGGGTGAGGGTGCCATTTCTTTCATCAATGAATAGCACTGAAGTTTACATGTATTATGGAAACGCTTCCGCAGCAAGTCAACAGAATCCCACAGGCGTTTGGGATAGTCACTTCAAAGGCGTTTGGCATCTAAAAGAAACGCCCATTATTGACAATTTTGCTTATGATTCAACGGAAAATACGAATGACGGGCAATTTGAAGGAGGCATGGATGAATTTGCGCAAACGCCCGGAAAGATTGGTGGCAGTCTAGAATTTGATGGATCCGATGATATGATTCGGGTGCCTGATGATGTAACCCTTGACTCCACTCAAGATGAAGGAACGTTTGAATTGTGGATCAATTGGGTTGATTCTGCAGATGGTGATCATCAAATCGTGATGACTTCCAGCAACAGGTTTACACCAGGCATGCAGGATGGATACGAATGGGCTTCCCAGGGCAGTGGAAACCATTTTTTCTACCCCTGGGGGGGAGATAATAACAATTATAATCTCGGTCCCAATCCTTTTTCGGACGGAGTATGGCATCATCTTGCTGTGACCCTAAACAGTGCCACAAGGGAGGTAATTATCTACGTGGATGCCGTTCCCTTGGTGTTTACAATAGAAGGTGTTCCCACCTTGTGGGTTCAGCTTGCCTCTCCGGATGATTGGCTTTGGGGTGGCAATCCTGATAGGCCCACGAGATATTTTTTGGGACAGTTTGACGAAATTCGCGTCTCCGATAGGTTGAGAAGTCCTGAGTGGATTGAAGCTTGTGTGAGAAACCAGGGGTCACCAGGGGCTTTTCAGTCCCTGGGAGTTGAAGAAGAATACTGAACCTGAAAATGCCTTAGGAAAATATCTAGAGGAGTAAATACACCCGTGGGAGGGAATTTCTTTTATCAGTTCTCGCTCGATGCTTCTGCCGCTTCTTTGGCTATATGGAACTCTCGCGCCCTACTAGTCATTTAATCTGGAATATCTATTTGTTATCGGGAAGAGACAGAAATATTGTTACCAATTGTTCAGACAATTTCCTGAATGATTAACCTGTTGGTTTGTTTGGCAATTAAATTATGGCTCGGAAGAAATAAACCTGGTGCAGAATCTCACTGGACGGGTCAAGATGGTCTTTTTGGTTCAAAGCTGGTTCAGATTTGTACTCTGCCATATATCAACAATCTAAAAAGTATAGCATAGTGCTATGATTGTGCATAATTTGGCTTTGGTGAAAAATTCAGGTTACTGCTAAAGCATTCCTACAAAATTCTATCCAACTTACAATTGGAATACCTAACTATTTCAGTCTGTTAAATGCCTCCTTTGATAGAAATCTGCAAATCACCC
>JAKLQB010000242.1 GCA_022013615.1 Desulfobacterales bacterium
CCTTTTATGTCAGCCTCAACAACATAATTAATCCGACCACCTTCGACGGTCCGGCTTAATGTGCGCAAAGCATCATGGCAACCGAGTCCCGGTCTGAATCCATAGGAGTCATCCGTGAAATCCTGCTCATAAATGGCTTGCATGATCCTGACCAGTCCAGCTTGCACCAGCTTGTCTTCCAACCCCGGTATCCCTAACGGCCGTTCTTTGTCGCTGCCAGGCTTGGGAATATATACCCTCAGCACTGGTTGCGGGATGTATGCCATCCGATGAAGACGCTCGACCAATCTGGTGAGATTCTCCAGCATATTCTCCGCATATTCTTCCTTGGTGACCCGGTCTATGCCTGGCGCTGCATCCTTCCGCAGCCGATCAAAGCATCCACGCAGAAGCTCCATGTTCATCAGATGAAATAAACTGGTGAAACAGCACTTCGGGTCTCTGCGTGCCTTCTCCGCTATGCGTTGCAGTTTCGTTTCCACACTTTCTACGTTACTGAGCACGATGCATGTTCCTCCACAACGCCGTTGCTGTTGTGACCGCCTTCCCTCCAGCGGCATTGCCCGCCTTCATTGGTACTACGCGATCATCCGACTCCCTACAGGACATTTGCCTTCCTCGCTTTATTATCACTTGTCCGGCATACTCTCATTCCTGAAAGACCCCGCAGGGTATCCCGGGTTGCCGCATATTCCCAATGTCCAACATGCCATGCTCTCCGACCCCGAGGAAGCAGAGGAACACTTGCCATACGCCCTCCCCTGTGTTGACTTCCGACACGTTCAACTGCGTCGTCCTTCCCATTTTAGTACTTACGAGGCTCAATCACTTTAGCTTGCGCTTACGGCCTGTTGTCTTGATCGCCCTGTGCTTAACCTTTGGAATTACTCCCGCCGGCCCAGGGTCCTCTATCCAGTGGCTGGCCTGCCTTGCTGGAGCGGGATTCACACCCGCTGGAATATGCGACCTTGCCCGGCCGCACTGAACGCATACTTTTTTTATTTGAATTCGTAGCGTTAATCTGGCTTAGTTTTGGCTTTACACTTTGTATTAAACTATGTGATTCAATGGCAGATTTGCGTTCTTGATGTGGATGTTCCATTTGCTCTCAAGGGTTTTTAGAGGATGGAATGGCATGGTCCGATACAGGTATCGAGATTAAAAAACATGCTTAATTCAAAGCTTATAACTTTGCAGATCACACAATGGCAAATATGCAAAGTTTCAGCCTTGCAAAAATTGCGGATGTCGAGTCTGCAACAAAATTCGGTGAGCGTATTTTTCTTTTAGATATCAGTCAGAATGTAACATGCAATTTGGGAAAATTGCAGATATGTGCTTAATCAGAATAAAATTTGGGGCTTTTAAAAACCTGTGTTTTCTTGCCATACACACAGATATGGAGGGTCTTGCGACTGAAACATCAGCTGTAATATCTATGAAGGTACTTATACATAGTCCTCAATCCCTGGCACACTGGTGTTGGTTGCGTTGGGCCTTATTCATAGCACTACAATTTTTTCATTGACATAATGTAGCCACATGGCTACATTATGATCATAATGGAAATTCGCAAGACTGAAATTTTCACTAAATGGCTTGATGAATTGCATGATATTCATGCGCGTGCTCGTATCCTTGTCCGGATAGAGCGACTGGCGGCCCGAAATCCTGGAGATGTTAAGCCCGTAGGTGAAGGTGTTTCAGAGTTGCGAATTGATTATGGACCCGGCTATCGGGTTTATTACAAAAAGCATGGACGGAAGGTGGTAATTCTTTTGGCTGGCGGCGTCAAACGTTCGCAGGCCAAGGATATCAAAACCGCCTTGCGTCTATCACGGAATCTTTAGGAGTGTATTATGGCTAAAACCGTCACTACTCGATACGATGTCGCTGAACATCTTCGCACCCCAGAGGAAATGGCAGCCTATCTTGAAGCCTGCCTTGAGGAAGCAAATGGTGATGCTGCCTTTATTGCTAAAGCTTTGGGCGACATTGCCCGGGCCAAAGGTATGACACAAGTTGCGCGTGATGCCGGCCTGTCCCGTGAAAGTCTTTACAAAGCACTTTCTGGGGAACGAAGTCCAGGTTTCGACACAATCCTTAAAGTAATAGGCGCACTCGGCCTCAAATTGCACGCAGAAGCAGTTCACGTAAATAGCTCAATGGCCCAACAACAGCTTTGAGAGGGAAGCGTGTTACGCTGCCACTCCACACGCACCCCTCAAGCTGGACGTTGGGCGCGCCCATTAAAATTTGTATTTTTCCAAGTTTTTACGAGGTAGACCCCTTAACGTGTCCCAAGTGCCAGGGCCGGATGCGCATATTAGCGTTTATTGACGATGAGGATGTCATCAAAAAGATTCTCAAACACTTGGGTATGTGGGCAATTAAGGCCCGGCCCCCACCGAAGAAAACCAACGGGCCACCGTTAAATATCCATATAGATTCCTCAAATTCTCAGATCCAACCCTCCGAGGATTATCTCTACTGCGATCCGGACTTGTACGCCTCAGGCGTATTATCCCCTTGAGATGTATGCCTCATAATTTTAAAAAGGCCTTGGGATCCAGTGGACCGGTTTATCCAACCTTATTCAATTAAAGGCAGTTTCCTCTGCCATATCAGCTTGGAAGACCCCAATCATCACTTTTTCTGAACACTCAAAACCTCATCCGCGATCCCCTAATCCCGACACGCTATATGTTGCGATGCATCTTTTCTTGACACACAAGGCAAACTTCCATGCACTCCCCCTACAAAAAAGGAAGTTCTTATCAATATCAATTCCGCAGCGCCTTTATTCATTTCTTAAATCGAAATATTGCTCAGTTACCTCAGTACCCCAATGAACCCCACTTTGTTGTTTAATAAGCTTAAAGCCTACCTCTTCATATAAGTGTCTTGCAGCATCAAGTCCCTCGAAGGTCCAGAGGTATATCGTTTTGTAGCCCTTGCTCTTGCAAAAATCGATTGCTCTATTGATAAGCTTCCTACCAACTCCTTTTCCCCGTAAAGTATCAGATATGATAAACCACCTTAAATGAGCGCCTTCATTTTCAGTATGAATACCGTCTATAATAACTGAACCTTCAACTCGGCCATTCACTGTGGCAATCCAAATTCCATCGCTATTTTTATCATATCGCTGGAGAAACTCCGAAAGCTCAGTGGCAACTTTTGCCTCAAAATATCGCCCAAACCCCCAATGATCGTGGTAGTAGGTACCATGAAGTTCAGAAATCCGACCGATTGCGCCAGGTATATATCCGCTTTCTATCCTAAATTCTGGTACAATATTCATTATTATTTGCTCCGCATAACGGGCGAGGGTGAGCGGCACGCTCTCGCGTGTCCGACTCCAACTGCGTTGATGGGCCGCGCTTCGCGCTCCTTTGTCGCTCACCCGCGCCCGAAGGGGTCGACGCGAAGCGTCCGAGCCATCAAGTAATTATACAGATCTGGATATCATCACCTTTGTAATGTTATCCGGCTTTAAATGGAATTTGTTATTGTATTAGAAAACCAAATATCGCTGAAGTTCAGATATATTGTGTATGCATAAAATGACAAAACCTCTGATATCCAATGGAATCAGCTCAAAATTTGACAGATTCAAAACCTGACATTTCTTACCGTACCTAAAGTTAGCCGATATTTCAGATATCATCAATAGGGACTGTGGGGGAAAGTAAATTTTTATTGCCAAATCAGGTTGGTTAACGGGTTAGAGAGAGAAGAGGAAATAAAATCTAGTATTATTTTGCCATATAAATTACCAATGACCCAAACAGTTATAAAAGCGTAAAATACTAATGTTTTATCCGCAAAATTTAGATGATCAACGAGCTCGCTTACTCCGCCAGTTGGTGGATAAGGCGAAACGGGTTAGAAAGAAAAGATGAGAGTGGTATCGTGTTTTTTGGGGGAAAGCAACAGGCCTCAAATATTAGTAACCGTTCACGGGTTCAAAGCCCGCCCTGGTGCGACTCGTGGCATGATTCCAAACCTGTGCTTGAGTAGGCTTAGACTGTACTTTTCGCATATATAGTTCCGATGATCGGTCTGGGCCAGGGGTTAAGAGGTTCAAAGGTTGCATTCTCATCACCATACGTCATTTTGTAAACATTTTGTACGGGAAAACCGACCGCTTCCACACCCCCACAAACCTGCCCGCCATTGCCGACCTCTTGGGATATGCCCGTTCCGTACATGACAGGCGAGGCAGGCGGGTCTGGAACATGGTA
>JAKLQB010000243.1 GCA_022013615.1 Desulfobacterales bacterium
TATCGCTTACCAATCCACTGGAAAAGAGGCAACTCTCAATGAACGAATCAAAGATCTCCAGGCCAAAATTGAGAACATGAAGCAGGAGACCTCTAAAAAAATAGACAAGTTGCGCAATGAGACCGCCGGAACACTTGAAAAAATTGGAAAAAGCATGAAAAAAGAGGGGGAACAACAAGAAACCAAAGAATAACATTACGCTGGAATAAGAAAAAGAGCGAGGCCAATAACCGTTAGGTGCTTTAACGGGAAAAATGTACTGGCGAAGATCGATCTTTCCATGGCCCGCTTTGGCAGAAGAACCTTTCCCATTACACGGGACCAGATACTTTTGCCCAACGACCGAATTCAGGTTGTGAAGATAGATCCACCCAAGTTGGAATTCACGCTAAAAGAGAAACCATGAACATCAGAAAAGCAGGAAGCAACCTTAAGAAGGCGAGGGGCCAAGCTAAAGTCACACAAAAACGGGTGCAGACATTTCTAAAGCTCTTCGGACACGACGATAATGTACTGATACTAATTTGCCCGGACCCTGACTCTATGGCCAGTGCATTGGCTGTCAAACGCTTGCTATGGAACCGTGTACGCAAGACATCGATTGCTTACACCGGCAAAATCCAGCGCTTGGAAAATCAGGCGATGATAGATCTGCTGAAGATTCCCATGGTGGAGATAAGCAAATTGGATCCCGAGAGCTTTACACATCGGGTTTTAGTCGATTCACAACCCGATCATTCAGAAATTTTAAAGGACTTTGAGTACGATGCAATTATCGATCATCATCCAAAGACAAAAAATTGGGATGCGCCTTACGTGGATATTCGCCCTGAATACGGAGCCACTGCCACAATCCTTATCGAATATCTGCGAAAGGCCGGAATCAAGCCCTCCATGAATCTGGGGACAGCTCTCCTTTACGCTATTAAAACAGACACCGCCAACTTCGAGCGAGGTGGAATCCAGGAAGATGTCAGGGAATTTCGATATGTTTTCCAATATGCAAACATGAACCTCTTGCGAAAGATCGAGAAGGCAGAATTAACCCCCTCTGATCTTGGATATTTTGAGACCGCCCTGGCAAATCGGTCGCTCACGAAAAAAGGGCTCTTTACCCATCTTGGAAAAGTGCCGAACTCTGACATTTGCGTGCAAGTTGCCGATTTCTTCACGAGGGTCCATGGGATAGGCTGGAGTTTCGTATCATGCGTGTCAGAGGGCGAGTTAAACGTCGTTATTAGAAATGACGGGTATCGAAAAGATGCCGGAAAATTAGCAAACAGCGCCTTTGGTGATCTTGGGTCTGCCGGCGGGCATCGAGGAGCGGCCAGGGCGAAAATCCCTTTAGAGATACTCAGAGAAAAAGGGGTTAAAGGAGATGCCGCCAGCCTGGAAGATTTCGTAAAAAAGCGCCTGAAGCTTTGATCCTCCTCTGTTCGGATGACACAATTAGGATTAACATAAACTTACACTAATACTTAAGGCAAAAAACGATAATGTAAAAAAATGTTGCAGATTTGCCGTATAACACCTTGAAATGGGGGTGTTATATGCTGGAATCGCAGTGTTACAACACTGCATTTACGTAGCCTAATTAAATAGTTATGTTCTGGAAATTCTTTAAATCTCATGTTATTACATGAATGGAAGATGAAGAAACACCTTATTCTTTAGATGATCTAAAGGAATCATTCTGATGGTTGCTGAAGGTCAAGTTGTCTTGTTCCGGTTCCCCCAGACGGACCAAACAGAAGGGACGCTCCGCCCCGCTTTGGTGCTGCGTCAATTGCCCGGCCAATTTGATGATTGGCTGATTTGTATGATATCTTCACAAATGCACCATCAGATTCCTGATTTTGACGATGTAATCACCCCAAGAGATTTTGATTTTGAAAAGTCCGGTCTCAAACTGGCAAGCGTGATAAGAATCGGCAGGCGCTCTGTGGTTGAGAATGATATCCTTCTGGGCAGATTGGGGGTGATCGATCGGCAGCGTCTTATTAACATCAGGCAAAAACTTTCCTCGTGGTTGTTACAAGGCACGTGAATAATAACCATTCGTTTTCTCCAATTATTCATACTCTGCGATTTCCTGTTGATTTGAGATAATCTTCTACTATTTATAATAAAATATGCTGAATTAAAACAGGGTCAAATGACCAGTTACAAGGAAAGTATTATGGAAACTAATTTAAAAGTGCTTTTTGTTGATGCCGGAACATCGTTTTATCGCATCAATCATTACAAACTGGGTAATTTTTTCGGACCGGTTGATTTAGGGCTGCATTTATCTGGCAAAAACAACAGTTTAAATATCGGCACAGGGCTTTTTGCAGGCTCCATTTTTCCAGGGTCAAACCGATTAATCTTCACCGGCTATTCTCCCTGCTGGGGCGGATTTTTCATATCTTCGATGGGTGGCGCAGGATTGGTTTTCGATAACCTGGGTATTAATATGCTTTCCATTGTGTGTAAGGCTGCCACCCCCTCTGTTTTATACCTCAACCGAAAACATGGCGAAGAAATTCAAATCGAAGTTCATCCGGTAGAAATCCAAAAAGTATGGAATGAAGGGCGAAGAGGGGTATATTCTTTAATGGATCATACTTTAAACCTTTTTGGAGATAGCTATAGTAACGATCCCAGGATATTGGCAACAGGTCCGGCATCTCAGGCTACTGATTTTGGAGCAATATGCTCTGCTCCCATCTTGAAAGAAAAATTAACTTATGTTGATACCTGGGCTGGCAGAGGTGGGTTTGGAACTAAACTTTTCAGAGAGCACGGTGTTGCGGCTATAATTTACGGCGGAACATTTATTGATGAAGACTTTCGCGACCGCAATGTTGCAGACCAATGGTTCGTTGACAAATATCAAATGAGATTATCGGCTAAAGACATGGAGGTTACTACCAAATATCGTTTTGACCCTGAATTTGAAACCGGAGGAACGTTTGGGGTAAATTATGCAAGTTTAGGCGGCAGCATGTTCTCTTTCAATTATAAAAGCATTTATATGGACGAAAGTGAACGATTGGAAATTCATGATAAGTTTATCATTAATCACTATCTTAAACAATTCAACCAAGAAACCATTAAACCGAAAAAGCAGAAAAATTGTGGCGAACCCTGTGTTGCGGTCTGCAAAAAAATGCACGGTAAATTTAAAAAGGATTATGAACCCTACCAGACAATGGGTCCGCTATCAGGGATTTTTGACCAACGCGCTGCCGAAAGACTAAATCATCATGCTGACATGTATGGTTTTGATGCCATCTCAGCCGGAGGTGTACTTTCATGGCTAATGGAGTGCTTGTCTGAAAAAAACTTAACACCCCGGGAATTAGGCATAAAAAATATTCCGGTATTTTCAGCAAAAAATTTCGATGTGGTTTCCTCCTCCATGCATAATGCGGATATAGGTGTGGCACTACTCGATTCGATTATTGAAAAGCGGGGTATTCTCGATCTTAGCGAAGGCGCACGTAAATTTGCCCGTCGATTATCGAGGCAAAAAGGAAAGAAAGTTTTGGATTCTTTTGTTTATACTGCCTTTGGTCGTAAAGGATGGATGGTACCTAATCAATATTGGACGCTGGGGGTGCTTTCCCCTATGGCTATTATGGGGAAATATTATATGTATTACGGGCAGGATTTTATTACTCCTCGGGAATTGGGTAAGAGAGGTGCAGCAAGACTAAGAGGTGAATTAATAATGGATAATCTCGGGATATGCCGCTTCCATCGGAACTGGGCAGAAGAAATGATGCCCGAAATAATTGATTCGCTGTATGGATTGAAACAGCAATTTATAGAAAATAATCATATCACAGCCAGCCGGATAAACAGCCGTAACTCATCCGTGTTTTGGGAACCTGACAGAAACATCGATATTGTTTATACTTTTTTGAAAAGAAAACACATTCTTGAAAATAACAATGATACCGAACTTATTAAATGGATGAATTATTTTGAAAAAAATAAACATGAAGCTGCCCTGAGTTTCTGGTATGAAATGCACAAAGGGATTCAGGAATCTCTTAGAGAATTTTAATAAACAGAATGTACGGGATATTAGAATCACCTAACATGGTTTTGCAGGTGACGCCTAGCTTGGGCGCGATCTCAGTGTTTGGTGGTAGCTGATAGTTTGGTAATTTCTATTACGTTCTGATTAAGCCGTTCGGCGCACCTGAAAACTGTTAGGCAAAATAGTATTCCCAATACATGATACACATAAAGAGGGGGACAATTATGAGCACTGAAGTCTATCATTTTAAGGTAGGGGCTTTCGAATGCATGGCTGTTAGCGACGGCACTCTCACATATACACCGCCGACCTTCCCACCACCCGCCACCTTGCTTTTTTGCAACGCGCCAAGAGGCGACCTTGAGCACACCCTTCGTCAACATAACATACAGCCAGAACACTGGGCAGAGTGGATAAGTCAGTATATCTGTCTGCTGGTCAATACGGGTGAGCATCGGGTGCTGGTGGATACGGGTGCGGATGGTCTTGACCCAAATACGGGAAAACTCCTTCAGAACCTGCAGGCCGAGGGGATTGCGCCTGAGGACATTGACATGGTCATCCTCACGCATTGTCACCCTGACCACATCGGTGGAAATACCCTTGACAACGGTAAGCCAGCTTTCCCCAACGCCCGCTTTGCCATGTGGAAAGACGAGTGGGATTTCTGGACCTCTAAGCAGGCGGAAGAGAAACTTGATGAACACGTCAGAGAAGTCCTCCTGAGCGTTGCACGCAAGAACCTTCCACCGATTCAAGAACGGCTGGACCTCATTGAGCGTGAAAGGGAAATCCTGCCCGGCATCCACGCTATCGCGGCACCCGGACACACACCAGGACATATGGCGCTTGTCATTTCGTCGGAAGGTGAGCAACTGTTATGCATCTCCGATACGGCGCTCCATCCCATCCATTTAGAGCAGCCAGAATGGTGTGCGGCGGTCGATTTTGCTCCTGATCAAGTCGTGGCCACCAGGCGCCGCATTCTCAAACGGGCCGCGGCCGAAAAGGCCTTAGTGCTTGCCTTTCATTTCCCCTTCCCAGGCTTGGGACATATCGTCCAGAAGGGGGAGGCATGGCAGTGGCAGCCGATTGCAACGATGGTTTAGTTAAAGAGGGACATCCTGAAAGCAACTTGTTAAAAAGCACTAGTTTGCCTAATCGGGTAGCCGGGGGGTTTTCTCAATGACTCTAAATGGGCAGATTGGTCTTAATCCAAATTGGAGGAATACAGTTATCACGAATCATTACATACTTTCCAACTGTAAAATTAATAGCACCATAACCACTTGACAAGCATCGAACAAACTCATGAAACAGATAGGCCCAAAAACCGGCCCCTGGTTATGAGCAGTGTTATGTGGCAAAGAGGAGGGACTAATGACTATGATACGATTGTTCTCAACAGGTCTATTGTCAGTTATAACATTTATTGGCTTGACGTACAGCATGCCTGCTGAAGCTAAGAATTGTCAAGACACAAAAATTGTTGTGGAAGGAAATAAGGCATTTGCATTTGGTCTTTATGAGAAACTAAAAGAAGTTGAGGGTAATTTATTTTTCTCTCCTTACAGTATATCAACAGCGCTTGCCATGACCTATGCCGGCGCCCGCGGTAATACTGAGAAGCAGATGGGTACAGCACTTCACTTCACATTAGATCAAAACCGGTTTCATCCTGCATTTGCCTGTCTTGAAGCACAACTAAAGGCCGTCCAAGAAAAGGGCGACATTGAGCTCAATATCGCAAATGCCCTATGGGCCCAGGAAGACTATGTTTTCCTCAGAGAGTTTCTCGATTTGATACAGAGTAACTACGGAACAGTGCTTAACCATGTTGATTTTAAAAGGGCTTGTGAAGCGGCGCGCAAAAATATCAACGCATGGGTAGAACAGAAAACGAAAGACAAGATCAAGGATTTGATAAAACCAGGTGTGCTCAATGCTCTGACACGTCTTGTTTTGACAAATGCCATTTATTTCAAAGGCAGGTGGGAATCTCAGTTTAAAAAAAGTCGTACGAAGGAAAGTCCGTTCTGGCTATCTATAGATAAGTCAGTCGAGGTTCCCATGATGACTCAGAAAAGGCAGTTCAGATATATGGAAAGTGACAGCTTGCAGATTCTTGAACTGCCTTACGTTGGAGACGATCTCGCAATGATTGTGCTGCTCCCCAGGAAGGTCGACGGCCTGGCTCAACTTGAAGCCGATCTGAGCGTGGAAAACCTTAATATGTGGACAGGTCATCTCAGGAAGAGAGAAGTCTCAGTGTTTTTGCCAAAATTCAAGATGACCTCCCAGTTCAGACTTAGTGAAACACTTGCCTCGATGGGTATGCCTGATGCCTTTGGGGGGAATGCTGATTTTTCTGGAATTGACGGCACAAAAGATCTTTTTATTTCCGCCGTAATCCACAAAGCGTTTGTGGATGTTGACGAGGAAGGGACCGAGGCAGCAGCAGCGACAGCAGCAGTCATTTCGCTTACATCTGCGCCCTCCACACCACCTCCAACATTCCGTGCCGATCATCCATTTGTATTCCTGATCCATGACAACCATTCAGGAAGCATTCTCTTTGTTGGAAGAATCGTCAATCCGAACTAAAGAGGGATTGGGGGGATTTTACAGAATAAAGGCTATAAAAGTAGTATCGGTAAGAATCTGGTAATCCACCCAGTAAAATGAGGAGAGAGCATCATGGACGCCCGCACAATTCAATCTAAACTAAAGGGACTTGCGAATAAGAAAAATTCAGAAGTCGCCCAAAGGTTCTTTAAGACCGGGCCAGGAGAATATGGAGAGGGGGATATATTCCTTGGTATTCGGGTGCCTGTGCTAAGGGAACTCGCCAAGGAATATCAAACCATTACAGTTAAAGAGGCTGAACACTTACTCAAATCCCCAATTCATGAAGAACGGCTTCTTGCACTTTTCATCCTCATCCGTATTTATTCCAAAGCCGAAGAAATTATAAAGAAAGCTATTTATGAGCTCTACTTAAAAAATACCAAGTTCATCAATAACTGGGATCTTGTTGATGCATCTGCAGAATATATTGTCGGTGATTTCTTGCTGGACAAAGGGAAAAACCCGCTTTATCAATTAGCCGGGTCACAAAATATTTGGGAACGACGGATTTCAATAATGTCAACCTTTTGCTTCATTAAGCGCCGGCAATACTCTGAAACACTGAAAGTCGCAAAAACACTATTGAATGATAAGGAAGACCTGATTCACAAAGCAGTTGGATGGATGTTACGTGAAGTTGGCAAACGAGATCTACCCTTAGAAGAGGAATTCTTGAAAGAGCACTATAAGGAAATGCCCCGCACAATGTTACGATACGCTATTGAAAAATTTCCGGAAACGAAACGGCAGGGTTACCTTAAAGGCAAAATTTAAGGAGAACAGATTTTGCCATTAAGACATCTAACCGCACGATTCTAACACGAAAGAGATAATTTTCCCCAGGCTTTCCTAACACGGATAAACCGGAATTCCGAAGCACGAAATTCGAAATACGAGACAAATCCTAAATACTAATGCTCGTAATGTTCGAAACACTTAATTCACCTCACTTGGGATCATCCTGGTTGTGCATTCGGTTTTGGTCATTTGAATTTTAAAAATTGAAAATTTGTTTTGGATTTCGATATTCGGATTTCGAATTTAACATTCCGATTCCTATAGGGTATCCGTGATACGAAAATATTTTCTGCCAGAAAAAGCACGAATCTTATTTTTAAGGCACTAATGCCGCTTTTCCACAGCCTCAAAGCAGGGTATGCAAAGTGTTTGGCCAAGGAGCCTGCGTGTACGGGACTCCATGGTTACTTCCCCGCAGACCTGGCAGATCACACTCTCCAATATCCTTGCTTTGCGGGGTACAGGGCCTGAGGCCGGTTTGACCTCAAATAGCTCGTCCAGTCTGGCCCCCATTATCCGTTTCGTCCGGACTGCGATTACTTCTTTCAGTCTTTTCTGCTCTTCGGGAATAAGCCCCTCTTTGACCTTCTTCTTTTGGAGGGCGACTAATTCATCGTCTTGCCTGGGAAAGATATTGGGTTTTGAGATGATCCGAATACCTTTTTCGTCCGAGCGGCGATAGAATGTGAACGCGTTTTTTCCATAGTCCAGGTGTATCAAATTTCCTTTGCCAAATGTGCACCCGGTCAGGAATTGAATTGCATCAACTGCGCACATATCGGTCTCAACTACAGCTACGATCTCTTCATCTGATGCGCGGTCAAACCGGGCCATTACCAATTCGGCCGCCCGGATGCCGAAGGCCAAACCGGGACAGGAATGACCGTGGAATTCAATTGTCTGTTGAACTACCTCCGGGCTTATGTCAGTTTGAGTCATGTGATATCCTCCTTTTCTCTATTTTTTTTAGACAGGATAAACAAGATTACATGATATTTTTTTCATTCTAAGGGAAAATGACAGGCCACTGATCGGTGACCTCTTTCCAGTATTTGAGGGTTCTTGTTTTTACATACGTCTTTGGCCCGGGGACACCGGGGTTCAAACGGACAGCCACCGGGCTCCACTCTCCCCGATCTTGAATTGAAAGACTTCTGCGACAAGCCGCTGACGCTGTCAATCAAGAGCCGGGTGTAGGGATGAGCGGGCTTGTCAATAACCAGGGAAGCCGGGCCGAACTCGATTAGTCGACCTTGTAACATGACCCCGAGCCGGTCGCTGATCTTGCGGGCCAGACCGATGTCGTGGGTAACGAAAAGCATGGACAGGCCCAATTCGATCTGGAGGTCCAGAAGCAACTTGAGAACCTTGGCCTGGACACTTGGATCAAGGGAGCTGGTCGGTTCGTCTGCTATCAGCAGGGAGGGGTTTAAGACAAGCGCTCGAGCCATGCTGACCCGCTGAAGTGCGCCCATGTTCAGCTCGTGGGGATACCGGCCCAGGAAGGCCTTGTCGGTTGAGAGATGGACATGGGCCAGAACCTTTATGACTCGTTCAAGACGTTCTGCACTGTTGCGGCAGAGGCCGTGGATCTTGAGGGGCTCGGCCACGGCCTCAAGCACGGTAAAGCGGTGGCTTATGGATTCGGCCGGGCTCTGGTAGATGACACCTATTTGCCTGGCGAGTGACTTATAATCGCGCCTGATCCATTCATCCATATCATTCCCGTCAAAGACCCTTGTGCCATTATCCGGTTTGAGCGCACCGGCAGCGGTCATTGCCAGGGTTGTCTTGCCAGAGCCGGTCTCCCCCACTATTGAAAAAACCTCCCCGGCCTTAATGGTCAGATCAGTCGGTCTGAGGGCCACAACGTCGCCGTATGACTTTTCTACCTGCTTGAGATCAAGTATGCTGACTATGCCGTGGCGAAGGCAGCGAACCTGGTGGTCCCCAATCACCTCCAGGGCCACTGGCTCTGTTCGACAACGATCCAACGCCTGAGTGCACCGGTTCTGAAAGAGACAACCCGTGGGCGGCGCGTGGCTGCTTTCATGCCCGGAACCGGGCGATTGAATGTGTGAATGCTTGTATATTTCACCTTCCTGCCGGCCGTGCTGATGCACCGTTCGGTAGAAGGCATCTCCACGGATGCCGCCCAGATCCCTGGCAGTGCTCATTGCAGGGTAAGACCGGGACAGCGCCAGGGTGAAAGGATGCAATGGCGAAGTCAGAAGGTCTTCTGCAGGGAGTGTTTCCATGATCTGACCCAGGTAGAGCATGGTAATGGTGTCGGAATTATGCACTGCGAATTCCAGGTCGTGGGTGATCAGGAGAACGGTTTTGTTTCCTGATCTGGCCTTCTGAATTACATCTGCAACAATCGTCTTGGTCACGGCATCCAGGCCGGAGGTGGGCTCATCGAGAATCAGCACCTCAGGGTCCAGGATAAGGGCCATGGCCAGCAGGGCCCGCTGGATCTGGCCTCCGCTCAGTTGATGGGAAAAGCGATTGCATTCATCATGGTTGAGTCCAAGCTCACTCAGGGCCTGGGCCGCGGCAAGCATTGCCTCTGCCCGTCCTATATCTGCCCGCTGAATGAGAGGTTCAGCAACCTGGTTAATTATTCGGTATACAGGGTTAAGGCTGGCGGCCCCGTTTTGAAAGACCATGGCCAGCCTGTTCCAGCGAAACTGGTTGAGGGACGTCTCGTCATTGTAATCGATTTGCTGGCCGTTAAGACTTATCTTACCTTCAACTGAGGCGTTCTGAGGCAGGAGTCCCAGGCATGCATGGCCTAACGTCGTCTTGCCCGAACCGGATTCACCGATCAGGGCCAGGCACACGCCCGGTTTCAGTTCAAGCCTGACCTCATCCAGGGCCTGAATGGAGTGAAGGCCATCCTGGTAGAGGACACTCAACCTGTCGATACTAAGGCTCATGCGGTCCTTTCCCCCAGGGTTTCTTTGAGTCTGGGATCCAGCACTTTCTCAAGGCTTATGGCCAAAAATGTGACAGTCATGATCAACAAAGACAGACAGCCGATCGGCGGCAGAAGCCAGTTCCACCAGATATCCATGTAGTAATATTTGAGCGCGTAACTAATCATCATACCCAGTGATTTGCGACTGGGATCGAAAAGGCCCAGGAAAGCCAGGGACGCTTCCATAAACATGGCCATCCTGGCCTTGGCTGCGAATCCGATTAAGTAGAGAGGAAACATCTCAGGCATCAGATGGCGGCGGATGATGTACCAGTTCCCGCCCCCGATCTGCTCGGCAGCCCTGATGTGAAGGCCCTCCCTCAGGCTGAGAGTCTGAGCCCGGATGGCCTTGCTGATGGTGGGCCACATCAGGCCAGCCAGAATCAGGGCCAGAACGACCGGCGAAGGGCGCAAAAGGGCGGCTGTCAGGATAAGAATCATGATGGCCGGAATGGCGAGCAAGACATCTGCCAGACGCATGAGGACCGTGTCAATATAACCTCCGAACCACCCTGAAATAAGGCCGATAATGACCCCGAGTGTTAGCGCGACCAAACCGCTCACCAGGCCGAACGCAACAGTGTTGCGGACAGCATATAGAAGCTCGGAAAAAATGTCCTGTCCGCCGTCGTTTACCCCCAGGAGGTGTTGGGCCGTAGGCGGTGATATGGGGGCAAAGGACATATCCCACGGGTCAAAGGGAGCCAGTGGAGGGCCTAACAGCGTTACTGTAGCAAAAAGAACGGCCAGGCCGAACCCAACCACAAACCAGTGGTCTTGAAGGAGCTCATTTTTCAGGTTAACGTGCATGTTCAATTCTCGGATCGATGATACGGTAGATCATCTCCAGGCCCAAAATGATAGTTAGAACCATGAGGGATGATGCCAGGACCACGGCCTGGATGACAGGCAGGTCACGGGCCTGAATAGCGTTATAAAGGAGCGTGCCCAGACCCGGATAGGAATGGATTCTCTCCACCACCAGTGCACCGGTGATCATAAAAGCCAGGCGCAGGCCGAATCGGGTCACCAGAGGCAACAATGCATTCCGGGCCGCATGGGCATAACGGATCCTCCGGGCGGGCAGGCCTTTGGCCCGGGCTGTGGTAATGTAGGACTGTTTTATGACCATGACCATACTGTTACGGGTCAACAAGAAATTACCCGGGAAGTAGGCAAGAACCAGCGTGGCCAGGGGCAGTGCCAGGTGGTGCCCTACATCGGCCAACCGGGCCAATAATGATACTTCAGCATAAGCGGTCTCGGCCCCGGCCGCCGGGAACCATCCTAAATGAAGGGCAAAGACCACCAGGAGGATAACCCCGGTGCTGATCTCGGGCACCCCCTCCAGGACTGTCATACCCCCAACCATGCTTTTTTCCAGATGACTATCCCTCCGCCAGGCCGCCTCCACTCCAGTAACGAACCCGACTAACATGGAGATGACATGAGCCGTGCCCAGTAACAGCAGGGTCCAGGGTAATGCCCCGAAAAAAAGAGCTGAGACAGGGGTCAAAAAGGCATAGGAATATCCCCAGTCCAGGCTGGCCAGCTTTAACAGGTAACGTCCGAAGCCCGGTTCTTCGGTGTAGTAGGCCCGAAGCTCTGCCTCCTGTTCGGCCGTGAGCGTTACGTGAGAGCTTGAGTACATTGCCGTTACAAAATCGCCCGGCAGGAGACGCGGAAGCGAATAGCTCAGGTAGATCATGGCCAGGGCGGCCAGGCCAAAGGTAATGATAAGGCCCAGCCGTCTTGGTACGGAATGAGTTGCATGGTCAATCATGCTCCGGCCGACCTCACTTTACCAGCGACATCTTGTTCTGGGCAATTGGGATGCCCAAGCCAATACCACCCTGGGTATAATACCACTTGATCCCCTTCTCGGGATTATAGGCGGCCATTGAGGCCGGATAATAGAGAGAAATGGCCGGTACTTCGTCGGCGTAGATCTCCTGAATCTTATAGACCAGAGCCTTGCGCTTTTCAGTGTCCATCTCGGCTACCTGAGCCTTGAGCAGCTTGAGCAGATCCTTATTGGCACCAAAACGGGCCGAATTGACCGAACCCGTGACCTTGGGGTTAATCATCCTGTTAAGGATCCTCGCATCGCCCAAAAGCCCTCCATGGCCGGAGATAGCCAGATCAAAATCCCACTTCTTGACCCGTGCATCCGTAGTGGCCTGCTCCATGTTAACCAGATCAACATTGATACCTACCGCCCCTAATTGCCGCTTGATCACCTCGCCGTCACGGTCTGTAACGGATTCTCCGGCCACGGTAATGTTTGAGGATAGAATCTCGATTTTCAATGGCCTGCCGTCCTTGGCGTAAAATCCGTCCGAACCCTTTACATACCCCAGGGATTCCAGTATCTGCCTGGCCTTGGCCGGATCAGGGGCATAGGTGGGGGTGTTGTGGTTGTAGAACTCATGATCCGGGGAGAGCAGGCCGAAAGATGCTGGAGAGCCAAATCCCCGGTGAGCCCTTTCAATAATCTCCTGCTGGTTGATCGCGTGGGCCAAAGCCTGGCGGAAGCGCTTGTCATTAAAGGGATTTTTCTTGTGGTTGATCATAA
>JAKLQB010000244.1 GCA_022013615.1 Desulfobacterales bacterium
AGATCATGGAGATTGTCCGAATCAAACCGGTGACCAAAACTGATCTGACTGGAATCCAGAGGCTTAGCCCCAGACTGATAGATCATATGGGGAAGTCTCTTATTGAAAACGTCAGGGAGGGATTGAGCCTCCCTGATGAGGCCCTTCCTGTATACCATAAAAAGGCCAGGCAGAAGCTGAAATCCAAAGAGGCAGCCCGAGTAAAGGCATTGAAAAGCTGGCGTGAACGACTAAGCGAAAAGTGGGGAGTTGATCCGGCTGTTGTTTGCACCAGTGCTCAGATACAGGCGATTGCCATCGCAAACCCAGGCGAGCCTGAGAACATGGAATGTATCGAAGACATTAGAAAATGGCAGATTAAGCTTTTTGGCCTCGATATTTGCAATGTTCTTCGGGAAACCGGTTGATATAAAAAGTTCTATTACACCAAATATCTTTCCATGGATTCCCATATCTCCTATACTGTTTAAGAAAACTATTTTGGGGTCGTCATTTTTCACCTGTACTTCCCGTGAGTCGCTATACATCAAGTGATGCTGGATGCTCGATCCTGGATGCTGGCTAAAAAAGGCGTGATTCCCCATAGATATCCAGTATCCAGAAACCAGTATCTCGGCCCAATGAAGCTCAGACTTCTCTTTATGGCGATGAAACGGTAAACCCCAAAAACATTATCTTAAGAGCTATAACATTTCCCTATTGATTGGCATCCCCTTCACACCTGAAATAATCATCCTATCCCTCGTTCTGTCCATTCCATCGCATTGCCATTGCGTGATGGTTTTTAGTGACTTATGATTCCAAGAAAAAGAAGAAGGAGAAAAGTGACCATGAAATACAGCTTTCAAATGGGTCGTTTGGCAATAGTCGGCATTATTATGGCCATAGCTGTTTTGTTGGCCGCTCCAGTATCTGCTAAGGACTGGCACGAACTTAGGGATTTGGACGATGGGCAATTAGCGGAAAAGATCTCAGAGCGACAAAAGATACTGGATCAAAACCCCTCCGACTATGAAACAATGAAAGGCACGGGAATCGCATACCATAGAATGGCCAGAAAGAATGCCAAAACGTATGCACCTAAGGCAGTAGAGATCCTGACCAAGGCCTTTGAGGCCAATAAAAAGGATTACGAAACCATGTGCTATTTGGGCAGTGCCACCACCATAATGGCACAGACGACATGGAATCCAATGAAAAAGATGTCCTATGTCAATAAAGGGGCTGCTTTAATGGACAAAGCGATTAGAAAGGATCCGGATAACGTCTCAGTGCGAATGACAAGGGCCTATAATTCGAAAAACCTGCCTTCTTTTCTGAATAGGGGTCATTTGGCTGTAGAGGATTTTGAATACCTTGCGGATTTGATAGAAAAGAACCCCGAATCCTACGTGTCAATAAAAAAAGATGTCTACACCAACCTTGCCGAGCTGCACAGTAAGGCCGGAGAGCAGGCCAAGGCGGAAAAATTCAAAAACCAGGCTGAAACTCTTTAGGAGGTAAAAACCATGGCCCTAATTGAAACAAAAGACATCAAAAAGGATTATCTGCTTGGAGAAACAGTGGTGCACGCCTTGAGAGGTGTTAATCTGACCATTGATAGAGGAGAATTTGTGGCCATTTGGGGACCTTCCGGTTCGGGCAAAACAACCTTGCTAAACCTTATTGGCGCCATTGACGAACCCTCGTCAGGGCAACTATTCATTGAGGGTCAGGAAGTTGCCCTGTTATCGGATAATAGGCGAACCGAACTCAGAAATGGATCCATCGGTTTTATCTTTCAAGGGTTTAACCTGATCCCGGTTCTTTCTGCCGTTGAAAATGTCATGCTGCCTCTACAGATAAAAGGCGCATCTTTCTCTGAGTCCAGAGACAGGGCACTTAGTCGTCTCCATGAAGTCGGCCTATCCGATTTTGTCCGTCACAGGCCCGATAAGATGTCCGGCGGCCAACAGCAGAGGGTTGCCATTGCAAGGGCCCTGGTTACAAACCCGTCTTTAGTGATTGCCGATGAACCGACGGCCAATCTGGACTCCGATACGTCCCGCAGTATCATTGGACTTATGCGGAGCCTCAATGAAAAGGAAAAAACCACCTTTATCTTTTCAACCCATGATCAGAGGGTTCTGGATAGGGTGGAGCGCCTTGTCCGGCTTGAGGACGGAAGGATCCAGGATGGAGGTGATAAAAAATGATCAAATGGATGAGGATTGCGCTTCGCAATATTCTGAAAAACAAACGCCGGTCCTTTGTGACTCTCCTGGCAATCGCCATGGGCTTTGCAGCAGTGAGCCTATTTCGGGGATATATACATAACACATACCAGGGACTCAGGGAGTCGGCTATCAGGGGAGAAGGTCTCGGCCATCTTACTATCTATAAAGAGGGATGGCTGGAGAAGGGAAAGATCGATCCCGAAAAGTACATGTTTTCTCAAGAAGAACTCCAGAAAATAACTGACCTTGTGGAGGAGGACGAGGACGTCATTCTGGCCACTCCCCAAATACATATTTCAGGACTTGTCTCCAATGGACGCACCTCCACAATATTCCTGGCTAATGGCGTGATCCCGCGGGATGACAAGACCATAAAAGGGGCCTGGGCTGCCTTCCGGCCGGTAAGGGGTAATGAGCTTAGCGATAAAAAGACCTATGGGGTGGAAATGGCAGAGGATCTGGCTATCCACCTCGATCTGAAACCGGGCGGTGATGGGGTAGTTATGGCCACCACACTTGACGGCCAGATGAACGCCTTGGATATCGAAGTGGCGGGTGTCTATGACACAGGCAGTGATGCCACCAATGACAAATACATGCGCGTTCCTTTCAAGTTTGCTCAATCTCTGTACGATACGGAGAAGGCAGACCGGCTGGTGGTGTTGCTGGATAATTGGGAAAAGACGGAGAGGACTCGCAACCGGTTGCTCAGTTCCCTGTCGGGGGCAGGATTTAAGTGCGAAATAAAGACCTGGAATGAGCTTTCCCTTTTCTATTCAAAGGTCAAAGGAATGTTTGACATGATATTCATGTTTATATTCTCCATTGTGTTTATCATTGTGGTTATGAGCGTGATCAATACCATGGGAATGGCTGTCCTTGAGAGAACCAGGGAGATCGGTACCCTCAGGGCACTGGGCCTGAAACGAAGGGGCGTAAGCCTTCTATTCGCAATTGAGGGCGCGATGCTCGGCTTTCTGGGGACCATTCTTGGCATTGTATTGAATATAGCCA
>JAKLQB010000245.1 GCA_022013615.1 Desulfobacterales bacterium
TGAGGGGGCCCAGACGGCAAAAAAGGTACCCGAGGCCCCTTGATGCTGCCAGGGGTGCGCTCCCAGCTTTTCGTAGATTTCGTAGAAATTACCCTCGCCTAAGAGGTAAAGATCGTCCTCCGTAAGGACAGGGCCGAAGGAGTAGCAATCATAAAAGGTTGTGACTGGGTATGTGCCGAAGTCCACTTTAAGGCGGTAAGGGGAAATCTCCCGCTCCCCGGGCAAGACCACTTCAAAGAGTCCGTGTGCGTCCACAAGCGGGGCCGGGATTTCTTGCCCAGGGACCAGATCCAGGACAGCCACGCTCCGGGCTCCTGGCAGAAAAGCCCGAACTGCCAGGGCCGGTCCCGTATCGAGCACTACAGGGTGAGCGCCGAGCAAAGTAAAAGGATCGGCCACCTCACCGGAAATAAGGGGCTTTATGTCCCTGGGATTTAGTGTAGTAGGCAAAATCACATAACCTCCATGTAACAATTCACTCCAAAGTTTACCGTCTTAACGTTGCAAACCCACACCGGCCTAAACCCGCAAACTCATAACTCGCAACCCGATTTTACGCCCATGTCACAAGACCCATTGTGAAACGGTTCTCAAGTCGCTTGTGGCTGGGCATCACTCGCACTGTGTAACCGAAGCGGCCGGTCGTTCTGCATGGAATCAGCCCGCGGAATGTATATGATTCACCTTCCGAGCCCTGAACCTCCATTGGCACTGTCTCCCTTTCGGCAAATTCCCCCTGGTGGTCCAGGCGACCATAATAGGCCTCAACAATGACATCCTCCGGAGAAAGGTCCCCCAGCTTCACACGGGCCACCACCTCGACTTCCTGGCCCACCGGCATTTCCAGATCATCGCTGGACACTACCTCTTCCACAGAAACAGCATTCCAGCCGGTCATCAGTTTTTGGCGCCACGCGGCCAGATCCTTGGATCCAGCAAACTTGTCTCGGCACAGGGTATTGAAACGTCTCGAGCAGGGTAAGTAGTATCGATTTACATACTCCTGCACCATCCGGTGGGAGTTAAAAATCGGGACCAGGTTCCGGAGGCCAGCCCTCATTTTTTCCACCCATCCTCGCGGTATGCCGTTGCGGCCCCGCTGGTAAAAGAGGGGTACAATCTCCTCTTCCAGGAGTGTATAGAGATCACGGCTTTCAATGCCGTCCTGGGCTGCATGATCCTTATAAACCTCTCCGTGCCCCAGTGCCCAGCCAAAGTCCCGGTGATAACCTTCGTCCCACCAGCCATCCAGGACACTGAGATTTAGCACCCCATTGGCAAGAGCCTTCATACCACTGGTTCCGCAGGCCTCCAGGGGCCGGCGGGGCGTGTTGAGCCAGATGTCGCTCCCGGAGACCAGATATTGGGCCACATGCATGTTATAGTCTTCCATAAAGATGATACTGCGGCGGAAACGTTCCTCTCGCGCAAGATGAATAATCGTCTTTATGAACTCCTTGCCCTCATTGTCCTGCGGGTGAGCCTTACCGGCGATGACTATCTGTACAGGGTATTTTGGGTGGTTGACGATGCGCTCCAGCCGGTCCGGGTCATTGAAAAGGAGTGTAGCCCGCTTGTATGTGGCGAAACGCCGAGCAAAGCCAATAGTAAGGGCATCTGGTGTCAGGACTTCGCTGGCGGCCTGGATATCGGCCGCTGAAGCCCCCCTTCTACCCAGTTGCTCTGCCAGACGAACACGTGTGAAACTGACCATATGTTCCCGGCACCGTTCGTGGGTTCGCCATAACTCGGTATTAGGGATCTGATCTACCTGCTCCCAGACTCGTTCATTATCCGGGTCTTCAGCCCAGTTTGGGCCAAGGTAACGGTCAAAGAGCCCCGCCATGCCACTTGAGATCCAGGTGGGAACATGGATACCGTTAGTGATGTGATCGATGGGAACATCCTCAACCGGGTGGTGGTGCCATATATTTTGCCAGATACTCCGGGAGACCTGACCATGAAGCCTGCTGACTCCATTGGTGTGAGCGGAGAGTCTGAGAGCCAGCGTAGTCATGCCAAAGTGCTCTGATTCGTTGTATGGGTCAAGGCGACCATAACCCAATAGCACTCGGAAGCTGATGCCCAGTTCCTTGGCATATTGTTCGAAGTAGGACCTAACCAGCCCGGGGTCAAAAGAATCATTCCCCGCCGGGACCGGAGTGTGGGTTGTAAAGGCCGTGCTCGCCAGGACGATCTCCCGGGCGGCGTCAAAAGAGAGCCCGTTTTCCTTTCTCACAATATTGATTTTCTCCAACGCGGAAAAGGCTGAGTGCCCTTCATTCATGTGTATAACGGTCGGCTCTATCCCCAGGGCCTTGAGGGCACGTACACCACCAATTCCCAGGACGATCTCTTGCCTGAGCCGCATCTCACGGTCTCCGCCGTAAAGCTGGCCAGTGGTTCCTCGAAATTCAGGCGGATTGGCTCCAACATTGGTGTCAAGCATATACAGGGGAACTCTCCCCACGTTAATTCGCCAGATCAAAATCTGGACCGGTTTGCCCTTGAAGTCTACCGATACGCGGAGGGGTCGGCCTTCCTGATCCCGGACGAGTATAACAGGCATGTTTGCAAAGTCGTTGGCCGAATAAGTCTCCATCTGCCAGCCGTCGGAGCTGAGGTACTGGCTGAAATAGCCCTTTTGATACAGGAGCCCTACGCCCACAAGGGGGACATTCAAATCGCTGGCAGATTTAAGGTGATCCCCTGCCAGGATCCCCAGCCCTCCGGAGTAAATGGGCAGGCAATCACTCAAGCCAAATTCAGCCGAGAAGTAAGCCACTTGAAAGGGCATCTCGGGATAGTAATCCTCCGCCTGGATACGAGGTTGGGAGAGGTATCGGTCGAAATCCTGGTTCAGCCGCTCAAGCTGTGCAAGAAATCCCTGATCCTCAGCCAATTCGTCCAGCCGTTCCTGGCTGACCAAACCTAACATCAGCACCGGGTTATGTCTGCATTCAGCCCATAACCTTGGGGCGATACGCTGAAAGATGTCTGCGATTTCACCCTTCCAGCTAAAGCAGAGGTTATAAGCCAGACTCCTTAAGGCCTCCAGTTTTGGAGGAACCTTGGGTACAACATTGTATTTAATTTTAGCTTTCATAGGTTTATCTGAAGTTCTCCTAAGTTAAAGGTTTCCGTATCTGCAACTCCGGCCTATTCTTTACAAATATCAGTTCTGGCCTCAAAGTCTTCTTGTGTCACAACAGTAATACCCCGAGGAGTGACGGTAAAACGCTTTCGGTCCTTCCTGGGGTTATACCCGATCTCGGTATAAGACGGGATACGAACTCCTTCAGCAATAATGGCCTTCTTGATTCGGGAATGACGCCCCACAACCACGTTCTCCATAACAACCGATTCCTCCACAGTGGCCCAGCTTTGAACAAAAACGTTATAGGACAGCACGCTGTTGCGGACTATACTTCCGCTTAGAATGGACCCGTGGGCTACCAGAGAATCAAGGGCCTTGCCCACTCGGGGCGTTTGGCCGGATTCTTGGGCAAACACGGTCTTTACCGGGGGAAACTGCCGTTGAAAGGTCCGGATGGGCCAATGCCGGCCATACATATTGAAGTACGGGTCTACTCCAGTCATATCCATGTTGGCGTTCCAATACGAGTCCAGGGTGCCCACATCA
>JAKLQB010000246.1 GCA_022013615.1 Desulfobacterales bacterium
TCATCAATAATGAATTCCAGCCAGAAATAGGTCTCATCCGCTTCTTCTATCACAATACTCAGTTTTGAGATGAAACCCCCTTTTGATTGTGCCACACAAACAGCTCGATAGTTCGAAGCTACTGATGTTGAACACCTGATCAACTGTCCTTTGATATGATTCCCTAAATAGGTCTTTGGCAAAGCCATGCTCAACTTAATACAACGGTGCGCAAATTCTTTAGTTCTCTTTTTTAATTCTTTTTCATCCATTCCAATAGTCAATAATCAATCGAAAATAGTCAATTGCTAATAGTCAATAGTCAATCGAAAATAGTCAATAGTCAATCCCCTAACATTTCCCTCGCATGGGCCACCGCACGCGGGGTTATCTCCTTTCCTCCCAAAAGGCGGGCAATTTCCTGGACCCTTTCTTCGGGTTCTAATCCTGAAATGATGGTCTGGGTTCGTCCGCTAAAAACCCCCTTACTGACCAAAAAATGATTTTGCCCCTGGCTTGCGATCTGAGGCAGGTGGGTAATACACAATATTTGGTGATATGCTGCCAGGGATGAAAGCTTGTCTCCAATAACCTCTGCTGTGGCACCACTAATTCCTGAGTCAACTTCGTCAAAAATCACTGTTTCTACAGAAGCAGTTCTTGCAAGGATCGTCTTGAGTGCAAGTATGATCCTGGAGAGTTCGCCCCCGGAAGCAATTCTTGCAAGCGGCCTCAAGTCCTCCCCAATATTGGGGGAAATCATGAACTCCACCTGGTCAAGACCATCTAACTTCACTTCCTCAACTTTGACATCCTGCAATTCTCTTTGCTCACCATAACTCTCGTCAAACTTTACCTTGAATTTAGTCTCAGCCATGTGAAGATCCTTAAGCTCATTCTCCACTGCCTTTCCCAATCCTCCGGCCGCCTTTTGCCTCTTCTTTGAAAGTGCTGCGGCGCGAGACATCAAGTCTGTTTCCAGGCCCTGGCGTTCTCTTCCCAGTTTGTCCAGCTTCCCCTTTTTTTCATCTAAGTCGTACATCATGGCGGCCAGCTTATTCTTGTATTTCAGGACATCTTCCAGGGTGGGGCCATACTTTCGTTTGAGGCCATTTAGGAGTTCAAGTCTCTCTTCCAGTTCCTCCAGCCTGTGAGGGTCCATATGTACAGTTTTTTCATAATCTCTGAGCGCAAAGGAGGCGTCTTCAAGCTTTATTTCAATCTCAGCAAGAGATTCCTTGATAGGAGCGAGTCCCGGGTCTATCTCGGCCCCTTTGTCCACGCTTTTGATACACTGAGAGATTGAAGAAAGAACAGAATCATTCCTCTCATAAAGGCGATGATATCCTTCTGTGACGATCTCCAATAACTCTTTCGAATGCTGAAGACGCCTTTTTTCTTCAGCCACCTTAGCGTCTTCCCCCGGGCTGATCTCGGCCTTTTCGATCTCCTGAATCTGGAATTGTGTTAAATCCTGCCTTTCCCCCGTCTCGGCAATCTCTTTTTTCAGGTGATTAATCTCGTCCTTCAATAATTTGTACGCATTGAACAATTCGTTCAGATCAAGCCTCTCTTCCGAAAGACCGCCAAAATCATCTAACAAATAGAGATGATTATCCTGCTTAAGGAGAAGCTGGTGCTCATGCTGCCCGGATATGCTGATCAATATGGCACCCACACGGGATAACATTTGCAAGGTTGCCATGGAACCGTTAATGAGGATTTTATTCCTGCCCTCCCGGAAAATGCTCCTCTTGATCAAAAGCTCCCCCTTAAAGGGAAACCCAAGTTCGGATAACATTTCAGTCAACGACCGGTTCTCCGGAAACTCGAAAAGGGCCTCTACACTGGCCTCTTTGCATCCGCTGCGGATAAGATCTGCAGATGCCCGTCCACCGAGGATCAAATTCATGGCATTGATGATAATGGTCTTTCCTGCACCGGTCTCTCCTGACAGGATATTGAGCCCGGCCTTCAGGGAGAACTCAAGTTGTTTGATAATCGCAAAATTGGAGATGCTCAGGTGAACAAGCATGATGCGTTACGGGTTGCGGGTTACAGATGCTCCCATGTAACCCTTAGGACCTCCTGGTAAGTCGTTTCCCCCCCAAGGAGCTTTTTTATGGCATTTTCCCTGAGTGTAACCATTCCCTCTTTCAGGGCCTGCTCGCGAAGGGTTTGTAAATTCGTTTCGGCGGTTGTGATTTTCTTAATGGGCTCTGTAAAGGGCAGCACCTCATAGATTCCGATCCTCCCCAAATATCCGGTCCCCCGGCACTTGTTACAGCCCCCGCCACGATAGAGTTTGACTGGACCGTCTTTTGCAAAGTCCAGACCCCGGGCGCTCAGTTCACTGCTTTCTACCTCAAAGGACTCCTTGCAATGGACACATATCTTCCGGACCAACCGCTGGCTAAGCACACCAATAACCGTTGATTGGATCAGAAACGGAGGTATCCCCAGGTCCAGAAGACGGGTAATGGCCGAAGGGGCATCGTTGGTATGTAAAGTGGATAGAACCAGGTGCCCGGTCAATGCCGCCTGTATGGCATTTTCGGCTGTCTCAAGATCCCGCATCTCGCCAACCATAATAATATCCGGGTCCTGCCTGAGTATATTTCTTAAAATCGTTCCAAAGGTTATACCCAGCACA
>JAKLQB010000247.1 GCA_022013615.1 Desulfobacterales bacterium
GCACCTGATCACTAATAGACCCTGCTCACTTCAATCTCCATCCCGATAATATCTTCCGAATTCATGCCTGTAACATCACAGGCCCGCCCCAGATTGACCGCTATTTCAAGGCAATCGGAGCTACCGATCAGGGCCAATGCCTCTCCGGCCAAGGCTTCCCCATACGTTTTTGACAAGCCCTCAACAGTCAGCTTGCCAACCTTTATAACCGGGCACCCCGGCCCCAAAAACCGCTCAAATTGCTTTAGCTGAATATTGGTGATGAGATTTCCAAAGCGGTCCACACGCATCACCTGCCCTAAAAGCATATCCCCTCTTCGTTGCGGTGCCGGAAAATCAAGCGGCACGGGGTCATTTATGATCGGCCCCATCTCCAACGGATCCGCTCCCATGGAAAGGTGGGCTGCCACAGGCGCAAAAATATCCCTTCCGTGAAAGGTGTGGCTCACATGAGGGAGAAAGTATCTGCTTTCATTGAGATGGATAATTTCTGTGTATTGGTGGGATCCGATGACAGGCCAGAAGATGCCATTGTCCGGACCCACAAAAAGATGGTTTTGTGTTTTGATTAGAATCGGTCGTCTGTCGCCTCCCACTCCCGGGTCAACGACTGCCACGTGGACAGTCCCTTCCGGAAAAAAGGGATAGGCTTCCTGGACCAGTATTGAGGCCTGGGAGATGAACCCCGCCTTTAACTGGTGGCTGATATCGATTACCCGGGCCTCTGGATTGATGGAAAGGATCACCCCCTTCATAACCCCTACATAAGGATCCCTGAGGCCAAAATCGGTAGTCATGGTAATAATGCCTGAGTTCTTCATCCCCAGGCCTCCACAAGTTTTGGAACGATCTCTCCTGCTTTCCAGATGCCCTCATCTCCTCTAAAAGTAGGGACACCACTTTCCGCCGAAATTCCGGCGCCGGTCAACACCGCCACCTGATCGGCCTTTTTCAGGGCATCTCTGAGAGCCTTTATTTTTTCTTCCATGTATAAAATCACTTTCGCTATTTTATTGCTTGTTTATGACATTACTCAAGAGGGCTTTCCAAGTCAAGCAGCCTTCGCCCCTTGACACGCGATGCTCTTTTTTCATATGTTAGGGACAATAAAAAGAGGTCCGTGTCACGAATAATGGATTTTGAGCTCTCCAAAGAACAACAGGACATTCGAAAAGCAGCCCGTGAATTTGCGGTGGGGGAATTCAGGGAGATCGCGAGAGATTGTGATCTCAACGAGGAGTTCCCCCGCTCCCTATTGGAAAAGGCCGGTGACCTGGGCTTTATCGGGGTTTTCATTGATGAAGAATACGGCGGTGCCGGGCTGGGCTTCTTAGAGCATGCCCTGATTCTGGAAGAATTCTGGAAGGTGGATCCCGGCATTGGCCAGGGACTCTGCTCGGTTAGTTTTGGGGCTGAGGAATTTCTTTTATTTGGAACAGAAGAACAGAAAAACAAGTATTTGCCTTCCTTGACTCAGGGAAAGGCCATCATGGGGTTTGCAATCACAGAACCGGATGCCGGAAGCGACACTGCCTCCGCCTCTACCACGGCTGTTTTGAGCGGTAATGAATATGTGATCAACGGAAATAAGGTCATGATAGGAAACGGAAGCGTGGCTGATTTTCTCCTGGTATTCTGCCTGACAGAGCCAGAAGAGGCATCCAGATCCCGGCGGCACAGTATCCTGGTTGTTGAAACAGACAGGCCGGGGTATGAATCGGACAAGATAGAAGGGAAAATGGGCCTGAGGGCCTCTGATACGGCTAATATCTTTTTCTCCGATGTCAGGGTACCGAAAGAAAACCTGCTGGGAGTGAGAGGGCAGGGTTTTTACCAGTTGATGCAGTTTTTTGACCGATCCCGTGCCTATGTGGCTGCCCACGGTGTAGGTTTAGCCCAGGGTGCCCTTGATATGGCCGTAGAACACGCCAACAGCCGGGAGCAGTTCGGAAAGAAAATTGCGTCCTTTCAGATAACCCAGTTAAAAGTGGCTGAGATGTCCACCATGATAGAACTTGCCCGCACCCTTACACACAAGGCCTGCTGGATGGCGGACAATGGTAAGATTGATACCAAAACCGTGGCCATGGCAAAATGGTTTGCTGCCAGGACGGCTGTTGAAGTAGTTGATGAGGCGCTTCAGCTCCACGGTGGTTACGGCTATATGAATGATCATGACATCGAGCGTTTTTACAGAGCTGCAAAGGTGCTTGAAATATATGAGGGAACCAAGGAAATAGAAAAAATAATTATTGCACAGCGTGTGCTTGGGAAGTATTAGTGTAGGCAGAGGGAATCACTTTAACTTTTTTCCCGGGTAACTCCTTTGAAGTATAAGGGGCTTCCCGAAGCAAAGGAGGGGGTAATGATGAAAAAGAGAGTATGGGTTATTGGTGTTTTGTTGACTGTAGTTTTTCTTTGGGGAAACCCAGGCCATTATGTATGTGCGGCTGAACCGGTCATCCTTGGTGTACCCACTTCCCTTGGGTTTCTTGAGGGTAAGGAGGGACTTGCCTGCGTGAACATGGCAGTTGAAGAAATTAACGCTAAAGGCGGAGTCGATGTTGGCGGGGTCAAGCGCCCTTTTAAGGTTGTAGCCATAGATTCCAGAGGAGCAGAGCCGGGGGTTCCGGTTGCCGATGTGATCAGGGCCCATAAAAAGCTAATTTTGGAGGACAAGGCTAACTTCATTGTTTTTGGCTCTTTCAGGTCCGAATGCGCCATTGCCTGTATGGATGTGGTCGGTCAATATAAGATCCCCATGATCCTTGGGACAGCCATGTCCCCTGGAATGGAGGCAAAGGTGAAGAGCGGTGAGGAGAAGTATAGGTATACCTTCAGGACCTGCCTGAATGCGGTCTACCTGGTCAAGTACCTTAGTGGAACCATGGCTTATCTGAACAAACAATTCGGGTTCAACAAGGTGATTATCATGAACCAGGATGTAGCCTGGGCCAGGGGGACAGCTAAGTTGATGATCCAGAATTTTTTCGAGAAGACAGGTTGGGATGTTGTGGGGCAACAGGCATATCCCACCGGAGCTTCTGATTTTTCTTCAGGCCTGATGCAGGCTAAGGCCAAAAAGGCTCAGGTTATCCTGCCCATCTTTGATATGCCCCAGAGCGGTATCCTGGTCAAGCAATGGAAATCCATGAGGATACCTGCTCTGGTGGCAGGCTTTATCTCGCCTCTGGCTGGACCTGCAGCATGGAATTCTTTTGACAAAAAGATTGATGGAGCGCTTAACGTCATCTTTGAGATCGGCAATATCCCGGTTCCCAAGGTACCCAAGTCAGTGGAATTTTTTGATAAATACGAGAAGAAATACGGGAAGCCCATCGAAGCCGGTCATTCTCCGGCCCCTGCATATGAAATGGTGTATGTTCTTAAAGAGGCCATAGAAAGAGCCGGGTCCATTGATGGAGATAAAGTTGTGGCTGAGCTGGAAAAAACAGATCGCATGGGAGCCATGGGCCGTATCCGGTTCAATGACGGCCATCAGGTTATCTACGGTGAAGACCCTAATGAAACTGCCATGGGATGTGTGATTCAGTGGCGTGCACCTGGAGAAAGGGTCATCGTTTATCCTGAATCGGTTGCAGAAGGAACGATACAGCTCCCCGAAGGGCTTAAACCTGCAAAATAGTCCTCTGGTAGAGTATCTAAAGCCTGCCCTGGCGCTATTTGGTAGAGTTCCTTGTTATCTATTTCATTTCGGGAACAGAGTCAGGAAATCAGGGCATCAATCCTGACCATCAGATTTGGGCCAGGGTGAGCTAAGGTGCTTAAAGAGAATAGAAATTGAACTATTTATTTAGGCACTTTAGGCACTTCGAACTTTAGAGCACTTAGACCAAAATTTGTCTCGATGTGGACAGAGGTTTGACGCAAAGCACAAATTGAATTTCATAGGATTTTTCTATGCTTCTCGGCACCCTTGTTTACGGTTTCATTAATAGCTGTATCCTGGCTCTCGTTGCCCTGGGTTTTAACCTGACATTCGGTATCAGCGGGGTGGCCAACTTCGCATATGGGGCCATCTATATTTTTTCCGGTTTTCTGACCTGGATTCTCCTGAATTCCCTTGGACTTCCATATCTGCTCTCCGTACTCATCTCCATTCTGTGCGCCTCCTGTGTCGGTCTTGCAATGTATTACCTGATTATTCTCAGGGTGAAGGGGCTTTCCCTTTCCGAAGTCATGGCCACCTTCGGACTCGGACTCGCCATAATGGAGCTGTTTCGATATTTTGATTTTGTCGGGTTCAAGTATACCCTTCCGGTCTTCTTTGACGGCAGTGTTGCTATTGGGGATGTCTATGTAGACTATCAAAGGCTAATCATTGCCCTCATCGCTGTAGGATTGACGTTATGCCTGTATCTGTTTACGCATCATACTAAAATTGGGCTGGCCTTTCGTGCCATTGCCCAGGATGAGAGGACAGCACTCACTTTTGGCATTGATTCCGATCGTATAGGTGCACTTTCAATGGCCTTTGGAGCGGGTCTTGCAGCCATTGCCGCCATTGTCATACTTCCCCTGGGCACAATTGCCGTGGAAGGGGGCTATGAAGTTTTGATCAATGCCCTGGCGGTATGTATTGTGGGTGGGCTGGGCAGCACGGTCGGTATCCTGGTTGCCAGTGTATTGATCGGGTATGCACAGACGTTTACGGCCAATTATCTGGAGCCACACTGGATGATGCTTGTCAGCCTGATAGCCATTGCGGTGGTACTTGTCGTTAAACCCTCGGGACTCTTCAGTCATCAAAAGGAGCTTGAAGAGAGAATTTAA
>JAKLQB010000023.1 GCA_022013615.1 Desulfobacterales bacterium
CATGATCTTTGAGAATAACCCAAAAAGCGGATAAACTCACGCGTCGACCCGTCGTCAAAGCCTTCCGCGATGTTGTCCATCACGGATCCGACGGCCGCCCATACTTGATTCCTCAAACTGAAATCCTTTCGAAGTTTTCCATCATTGATCATATCAAAAACAATATGGCATAATTCCCTTGCCTTTTTCCAACAAGGCAATTCCTCAACTTTTTTGTACTTCATAACACAACCCAATACCTCAATTCCTTAATTCCTCAATTTTTCACCAATCAGTAAAGACGATTTGTTAAAATATTTTTTTGCCACAAAACCACAAAATCTATTTATAAGCGCTTAAATCTATTTCGAGTTTGCGGCTGCGTGAGCATTGATAAATTGATCAATTGCCTTGTTTACCTCGGATCTAATGTTTTGACCAAAGTTTACTCCAAAGCGAGTGTTTGACCAGGTTGCAATGCCATGTATTCTGTTTCTGGGTTTTCTCTCCAAATACACATTCTGGCGTAATTTAATAAGGATAGAAATAAAGTAAAACTCAGAGCCTTTGGTAGTGAAGGCTCTCATAGTGCCGACCGTCAAAGTGATAAAGGGAGCACCAGGCACCTTTAGGTCTTCCTCTTCGGACAGCAATTTGATCCCTGCCATCTCAAGCCTGGTTTCGAAATCCTTTTGTATATTCTCCCGGGTCAAGCCATACTGTTCAGTCTCCGGGTCTACATCGTGGACGATAACATGAAGCGCATTTATGCCATGCAGGGTTTCTTGCTCATTTTTCCCATCAGAAGCAAATACGAAAGCGGGCAGGCTCATTAGAGTAAGAACTACAGCAATCAACAAGGGTTGACGTTTTTTGTTTTTCATTTATTACATCCTCCTTTTCACAAGGAGCCTTACAGCGTTATACTACCGGAATCTGTCTGTGAAAAAGTTAGGGAAATTTTTCAGAAATGATTACTTTTTCTTCCCATGTTCATCCTTCCACGCAGAATATCTACTCATATAATCATCTGCCACCTTCTTTGAGTCAAGCGATAGATAGTCTGCATAGCTGATGACAAAACCCCTTGTATAAGCCACAGGTGGAAGGGCTTCAAAATTTTCAAGCTCTATGTCATTGAGATACTGGGTTTGTACCCTGGTTGAAAGGGCAATATCCTGCAGGTCAATGTTAAGCCTTTCCCTTATCTTCCGTAATGCCTGTCCGGTAAAAGTTGTAAGCTCCACTGACGTTTGTTCATAGTTTTTCATTGCAGGCCGCGAGCCCATTTCATTTTCCGCTGTATCTTCCTCTTCCTCGAATGAAACCAATAAGCCCTGGTATGCTTCTTCAATTTGATGAAGGATCTGTCTTTTTACCGCTGCCGAAAGTTCATCTTCAATAGGTAATGTTACAATAGATTCCCTTGAATACAATGCCTTCAGGTGTTGATATGCCTTCCTGATCTCTGATAATGATGCACCAGGGGGAAGTTCAAGGGTCTCAAGGTATTTGCTGTAATCTTCTCTACTCATAGCTTTGTACTAATATCTCTTCCTTCTACAAGGTTCTCTGTCAGCCTTTCGATCTCTTTTGCACAACGTGAGGCCGGATAGGCCTGCATGTAAGACTGCCTTTTGTTTATGCATCTGGAAATAACAGCATCAAATTCAATGTATCCAACATAGCTGGAATTAAGACCAAAATATTTTTTGCAAATGCTTTTAACTGAATTTCCAATCATTATCTCTTGACTCGTATTTATCCTGTTTAAAATGATATAAACCCTGAAATCGGACAATTTCGTATTGATAATATTCTCCATTGTCTTTGACAAACCTTTAAGATAGTCAATGAGTTGAGTGAAATTCTTTATATCATGTTCATCCCTGTTTTTCCAGGCCTTCTGAACCACATCTTTCAGGCCATGTCTTCCAAGGGAATTTATCAGATGTCTGAAGAAGGCGTTTTTTAAAAAAAATACAAATTTTCAATAGCAATTATTTCGGGAATAATTACGACTAGCATCTTATCTGCAAGGAGAAATGTGTCTATGGTATTAAAGTGCGCGCCAGCGCCAAGGTCAATAAGGACATAATCTGCATTGAGTTGCTTAATATGCCTGAACAGTTTGAGTTTCTGTGTATATTTAATACCATCAGGGGATAGAGAATGGATCGCTCCTATCAATAACCCCATGTTTTTTATCCCACTATCAACAACAAGATCGGGTAGCGGTACCTTTTTCTCGAAAAAATCCGTCAAGGAAATCCCTGGCTTATTAATACCAAGGAATGTGTGCAGATTGGCGCCTCCAAGATCAGCATCAATCAGGATGACTCTTTTGCCTTGCAGGGCAAGGCAGATCCCCACACTGCTTAATACGAAGCTCTTTCCCGTGCCTCCTTTGCCTCCACCAATTGTCCAGATCTCAGGGCTTCGTTCGTTAATTGCTTTCATAACCTTTTATGGATGGGCACATCTAGTGCCCGACCAAAACTGTTATTTTTCCCAATCTCTGCGTCAGACTCAAATTATAATCCTCGAAATACACAATGTATTCCTGTGGTTATAATTTTCGCCTTCCTTGATCTTGGAAAAAATTCCTAGTTTTCGTTCAGACACTATCTATTCCCATTCGATCGTGCTGGGGGGTTTGGAGGAAATATCGTAAACTACCCGGTTTACCCCTTTTACACTGTTAATTATCCTGCTGGACATCCTTGCCTGCACTTCGTAAGGGATTCTTGTCCAGTCAGCGGTCATTGCATCCAGGCTGTCCACCACACGAATGGCAATGACATTTTCATAAGTTCTCTCATCACCCATCACACCCACCGTCCTAACGGGAAGAAGGACTCCAAAGGACTGCCAGACCTTTTCATACAGGCCTGCTTTCCTGATTTCTTCCAGAACAATAACATCGGCAGATCTCAATATCTCAAGCCGATCACGGGTCACCTCGCCCAGGATCCTGACCGCCAGACCAGGACCCGGAAAGGGCTGGCGGATCACCATTTCTCTGGGAAGACCAAGTTCCACGCCCACCAGGCGCACCTCATCCTTGAACAATTCTCTCAGGGGTTCAATGAGTTTCAACTTCATGGTTTCAGGCAGCCCTCCGACGTTATGGTGACTCTTGATGGTCGCCGAAGGCCCTTTAGAAGAAACACTTTCAATAACATCCGGATAAAGAGTACCCTGAGCCAGATATTTTGCGTTGCCCAGTTCCTTTGCCTTCTTTTCAAAGACCCCGATAAACTCCCGCCCAATGATTTTTCTCTTTTCCTCAGGATCTCTAATTCCCTTGAGGCAGCGAAGAAAACGCTCTGAAGCATCCACCAGGTGCAGGTCCATGCCATAATACTCCTGGAAGACCTCCATAACATCCTGCACTTCTCCCCTCCTGAGAAGGCCATTATCCACAAAAATACAGGACAGACGGTCTCCGATGGCCTTGTGAAGCAAAACCGCCGTCACAGAGGAGTCGACCCCGCCCGAAAGCCCGCAGATTACCCTGTCTTCCCCGATCCTTTCTCTCTGTTTCCTGATGGTTCGACGGACAAAAGAGGCCATGGTCCAGGAGGGTTCACATCCGCATATTCTAAAAAGAAAATTCTTGAGAACTCTGTGACCTTCCGGCGTGTGTGCCACCTCCGGATGAAACTGAACCCCGAAAAATTTCCTTGACGCATCCGCCATTGCCGCAATTGGGCTGTTTTTGCTGCTCGCAAGTGCGACAAAGCCTTCGGGCATTCGGTCAATACGGTCTCCATGGCTCATCCATACTGTTTCCTGGTCCGATATTCCAAACCCATAGAACAGGTCTCTGTTATCTTCAATGGTCATCGCGGCATTGCCATACTCCCTGTCCGTGGCCTTTGAAACAATACCACCCAGCAAATGAGTGAGGAATTGCATCCCGTAACAGATGCCCAGGACAGGGACCTTCAGGTGAAGAATTTGCCGGTCAACCTTAGGGGCATTTATCTCATATATGCTGGCAGGCCCGCCTGAAAGTATGATACCCTTTGGGGAAAAGGTCTTTATTTTTTCAATGCTAAGGTTGAATGGATGGATTTCACAATAAACCTGTGCTTCTCGAACCCGTCTGGCAATAAGCTGGGTGTACTGGGACCCAAAGTCTAAAATAAGCACTTTCTGTTTGTAAAAGCTACCTGACATCAATCCGATTTCACCTCTCTATGCATTATCATAGCGTATATCTGCAAAAAGCGGGCCTATTCCACCCTGTAATTTGGCGCTTCTTTGATGATGATTACATCATGCACATGGCTCTCCCTGAGCCCTGCAGGCGTGATCTGTATAAAGTTGGGTTCGGTCTGAAGCGCTTTAATATCAGCACATCCCAGATAGCCCATGCCGGCCTTCACACCGCCAACAAGCTGGTAAACCGTGTCCGCCAACGGTCCACGATAGGGTACCCTGCCTACAATACCTTCCGGGACTAATTTCTTCTCTAGGTCAGCATCCTCTTGAAAATAGCGATCTTTGCTCCCCTCCTTCATGGCTTCCAGCGAACCCATGCCCCTGTAAACCTTGTAGGATCTACCTTGAAACAGGATTGTCTCACCCGGACTTTCCTCGGTTCCTGCAAACAGGCTTCCGATCATGACAGAATCGGCACCACCAGCCAGTGCCTTGGTAATATCTCCGGAGTATTTGATCCCCCCGTCTGCAATAACAGGAATCCCGGATCTTTTTGCTTCAGCAGCGCAGTCCATTATGGCCGTCATCTGAGGAACGCCCACGCCCGCCACGATCCGTGTAGTGCAGATAGATCCCGGGCCTACACCGATCTTCACTGCATCGACCCCTGCCTCGATAAGTGCTCTCGCCCCTTCAGCCGTGGCTACATTTCCCGCAGCCAGCTCCAGATCGGGGAATTCTTTTTTTATTTTCCTTACGGCCTGCACCACTTTGTCCGAGTGCCCGTGGGCCGTATCAACCACCACCAGATCCACATTGGCGGCCATGAGTCTTTCAAGTCTTTTCTCCTCACCCGGTCCAATTCCCACAGCAGCACCTACGCGCAGACGGCCAAATTCATCCTTACATGAATTCGGATATTTCTTTATTTTCTCTATGTCCTTGATGGTGATAAGGCCCTGTAATCTGCCGTTCTCATCCACTACCAAAAGCTTTTCTATCCGTCTCTTGTGCAGGATAGCCTTTGATTCCTCCAGTGTGATTCCCACTCTTGCTGTGGCGAGATTATCTTTGGTCATTACTGCCTCGACCTTTTGATCCAGATTTGTTTCAAACCTCAGGTCCCGATTGGTGATGATTCCCACCAGGTTTCCGTCTTTCACAACGGGCACCCCTGAAATCCTGTACTTATTCATGATATCCAGAACTTCATAAATTTTATGGTCAGGCTCAATGGTAATTGGATCGACAATCATTCCGCTTTCAGATTTTTTGACCTTTTCAACCTGCAGAGCCTGTCGCTCCATATCCATGTTTTTGTGAATAATACCTATCCCCCCCTGCCTTGCCATGGTAATGGCGGTCTCCGATTCTGTGACGGTGTCCATGGCAGCACTAACAATGGGGATATTCATTGTGATATTCCGTGAGAGCCTTGTCTTAACGTCCACCTCATTCGGCAATACAGAAGACTGCGCCGGAACCAAAATAAGATCATCAAAAGTGTAACCAAACGAAATATTCTCTCTAATCATTTCCTTCTCCTTCTAATTTCTCAACTAAAATGCCCTCAAGCAGGTCTGACAGGCTGACCTTTAGTTGAAGTGACTTGAAAAAGTACAGGATTCTTATAACTGTAAGACAGCCGGCCAAAATCACGTCTGCCCTGCCTTTGTCCAATCCCGGGAGTTTCAATCTTGCGTCTATACTCAAAGTCCTTATCTCACTGAAAAGGGCTTCGATCTTTCGCCTTCTCAATAATAATCCATTTATGCGATCCGCAGCTATGTCTCCTAAGGGGATCCCGTGAAGCATGACCGCGAGGGTCGCTACTGTTCCGCCGGTCCCCACCAGTAAAGACAGATCCCGCGCCCCTGGAACATTCAAATCGGCATCAAGCAGACATTGATCCACATGTCTTGAAAGCGCCTCAACCTCTGCTTCCCCTGGTGGATCCGATCCGAAATACCTTTTTGTCAAAATCATGGCACCCAGGGGAACCGACCGGGCGACTCTTGTACCTTCACTGCCAATTAAAAATTCTGTGCTTCCACCACCCAGATCAAATACCGCGAAAGGATCAGTATGAATGTTCAATGCCTGCAAAGCACCTTTCGCGGTCAGATAAGCCTCTTCAACGCCTGTTATGGCCCTGACACGGATACCTGTCTCTTCGTATATACGGTCCAGGAATTGGTCTCTGTTGGGGGCCTCCCTTATCACACCTGTGGCGACCGCATTTACAGAATGGACCCTGAATCGCTTGAGGTAACCGGAAAAATTTTTAAGGACATTCAGGGTGCGATCAATGGCCACGGCCGGAATGTCTTTATTTTCAGATTGACTGAGGCCTTCAGCAAGGCGAATATACGCTCTTTTCCTGGCTAAGGGCATGAGATGTCCTGGTATCCCGCATTTCCGGGCGATCAGGAGTCTCGCGGTGTGTGTGCCGATATCTATGGACGCGTGGACACGTGACATTACGGGCAAAGGTATCAGAGTAAGTGATATTTTTCAAGTAATCTGTCGTCCGCCCCAGGGCTGAGTCAAAGTTGCATCTAATATAATGATTTTAATATGAAATGCCTTTAGTTTCAAAATCCCCCCTAACCCCCCTTTTCAAAAGGGGGAAATATTAAGTCCCCCCCTTATTAAAGGGGTAAACATTAAATCCCCCTTTATTAAAGGGGGATTGAGGCCGGCCCTCCAGCCAAGCGGAGCGAGGCGGACGGGGGGATTTTTTATTGTAGATCTTATTGAGAACTTACAAAAAGAGGCCTAAAAATTGAGTTCACTCGTGTTTATCAGACATCCACAGCCCTGTCAATTGATGAACCTTTTTGGCGGGGGCTTAGTCATAATTGTGTCAAAACCTGCTTGACATTTGAATCGACTTTTCGTTAAAAGACCATACGTGCAAATTAGCGAAGGGAAACAGATATGGAACTGAAAACTGACAAAACCGTTGCATATTGTCTTGCAGCCATGCTCCTTGTGGTGGGCGTGGTGTGCTATGCAGCCTTTCCCCATAAGAAGCCAGAAGATCCCATAAGGATTATGCTTAAAAGCGCAGGAGGAACTGTACTGTTCGACCATAAGGAACATGCTTCAGAGGATGGATACGGCCTCGATTGCACCGAATGTCACCATATGTGGGAAAACGATGGGACCAAACCTGAATCATGCGGAGAATGTCATGAGGTGGATGGGGAAGACCCCATGAAAAGATCAGATGCATTTCACGCACAGTGCATCGGTTGCCATGAAGACGATGGGACTGCCCCGGCAGAAAAATGCCAGGGTTGTCATGCTTTTTAACCTGTGGAGTACAAGTAAACAATCCATGCCCAGAGGGTGTTTGTAGGAGGTAGACATGATAAAGAGACCGTTTTTCAGTTTGGGAAAGCCTGAGCTGAAATATCCGGTAAATGATACTCAAGAACATGATGTAATAAGGGTTATTCCCATCCCAAACCGGGTAACGTTTTTTCTGGAAGACCCTTATGAGAGGAATGAAGGTCTTTTAATAGAGCCAGGCGATAAGATTAAAACAGGACAGAAGCTGAAGCTCACAGAAGATCATAAGGACTATGTCATCTCATCGGTCACGGGGACAATTGCCGGTATTTCCCAGTATAAGGGTTATTTAGGCAAAACCTACGCGGCAATTTCCATTGACACAGCCGATGAGGAGCAATGGGATGACAAATTCAAAGAGGGTTGCCAAAAACCCACTCTTGAAAACTCCCTTGAATTCCTGGGCTGTCTCCCCGGTGACACTAGTTTTATACCTAATTTAGATACCCATTCTCCTTTAAATACAATAATAATAAATGGCATTGACAAGGACATTTTGGTTTCAACAAATCAGCTCATAGCGCAAACCGAAACTGATAACCTGAAAACCGGTATTGAATATCTAAGGGAAATCACTGGTGCAGGCGAGATCATGATTACCGTGCCTCCTGAATTAGCCTCCCAGGCCGGGGAAACCGGTGCCGACGTAAAGGTGATTGAACCTATCTATCCGAACACACTACCAGAAATAATTATGAAGAGTATTCTGGGTAAGACCCCGCCTGCAGATAAGACCTGGAAACAGATGGGGGTTGGATTAATAAATGCCGAAGCAGTTGTGGCGTTTTCAAATGCCTTCGCCAAAGGACAGATACCGGTCAGCAAATTGCTGACGGTCATCAATAAAGATCACACGACGGTCCACGTGAGGGCAAGGGTTGGCACTCATGTAAAGGAAATCCTGGCCGCCCTGGATATTGAGACGCACCACGGCGATCAGCTTGTTCTGGGTGGACCCATGACCGGTCATGCCCTGTATTCCGAAGATTTGCCCATTTTGCCCGACACGGACGCTATTATGGTCCATGACAAGGATAATGTTGTGTTAACTTCCGACTGTCACTGTATTAACTGCGGGGAATGCGTTAGGGCCTGCCCGGCCAGGATTCCCGTTAACATGCTTATCCGGGTCCTGGAAAACGGCCTTTATGAGGAGGCAGCCGAAGAATATGACCTTCTATCTTGCATCGAATGTGGGCTTTGCAGCTATGTATGCACAGCGCGAATTCCTATATTTCACTATATCATGCTTGGCAAGTCCGAGTTTGCCCGGATAGAGACTATGGAGGAATCCAATGCCTGACCGGAAGTTATTTATTGGTTCACATGCACCTTATTGGTACAATGGAAGCAGCATATCAGCAAAAAGCTATCATACCATGCTGGCCGCCCTCCCTGCGGTGGTCCTGGGCATTTCGCAATACGGCGCTCCCGCACTTGGGGTTTTGGCGCTTTCCGTATCCTGTGCCATGATCTGGGAACTTATCATGAATATCCTCATGAAACGGACTCCAAGCATAGGGGATGGAAATGCCGCAGTTATTGGGCTTTTATTTGCCATGCTATTGCCCGCCACAACGCCATGGTGGGCTGTAGTGGTGGGAACATTTGTGGCTGTTGTCATAGGAAAACAGATCTTTGGTGGTATAGGCTGTAACCCCCTCAATCCGGCCCTGGTAGCAATTGCCATATTGATGCTCTCCTGGAAGAGCCTGCTGGATTTTAATAGCGCCCTCGTAAACTATGACTTCAGTTTTAGTATGGTGTATCCGCTGGCCGCGATTAAGGGTTTTGGGGCGTCAGCCGTTTCAGATTACAATACGGTCGGACTGCTCATGGGCCAGCAACCCGGCGGTATAGGGACGACCTTCGGACTTGGTTTAATTATTGGCGGGCTGTATTTAATGCTGCGCGGTCATATTCGGTGGGAGATATCCCTGTCGTTTCTTGCATCTGTTTTTGTGACTGCTCTTCTCTTTAATCTTTCCGACCCTGACAAATATGCAAACCCCGTATTTCATTTATTGACCGGCTATACCCTGATCGGCGCATTCTTCCTTGCTACTGAGGACTCATCTTCACCTGTCAACTTTGTTCCAATGCTGCTTTACGGGGCTTTTGCCGGTATTTTGACGGTCCTCATCCGCAATATAGGGGCCTTTGTGGATGGCGTAGTGTTTGCCATTCTCATGATGAATGTGGCCAACCCACTTTTAGACAAGATCAGACCAAAAGCAATGGGAAAGGGAATCAAGCATGCGTGAAATGATAAGACTCCTTGTGGTTGTTGCCGTTTTCAGTGCTGTTTCAGGAGGACTGCTGGCAGCTATTCAAAGTGGAACCAAGGACCGGATTGAGTATCAGCAACTAAAATTTGTCAAGGGTCCGACTATTCAACAGATCCTGGAAGGTTCTTCTAATGATCCCCTTGTTGACCGTTTCAAGCTGCCCGATGGGAAGGAAGAGAGAAGCTTCTTCGTGGGTGTATTTGACGGCAAGGCAAATATCGTTGCCCTTGAAGCCTTTGGAAAGGGTTTTGGCGGTGACATCGGCGTTATCGTTGCTGTTAACGTGGAAAATGATGAAATCGTTGGAATAGGGGTCACAACCCATAGTGAGACGCCCGGCGTGGGATCAAGGGCAAAGACCGATCCCTCCTTAAGTGAGCAATTCAAGGGTCTACCCATTAAAGAGCCTTTCAAGGTAAAGACAGATGGCGGACAGATTGATGCCATTAGTGGGGCCACTGTTTCATCGCGTGGCGTGTGTGGCGCTGTCGTTGATTCAGGGGAAATATATATGCGGCTGAAAAAAGATATCATAGAAAAACTAAAAGCATTCAAGACATAGGGAGACGATGTTTTATGGCAAAGAGCGCTGTTCAGGAATTTACCAAGGGGCTGTGGGCTGAAGTCCCTCCGTTTCGTCTTGTCCTCGGGTTGTGCCCGACCCTGGCAGTAACGAAGACTCTGGAAAACGGTGTTGGAATGGGAGTAGCAACAACTTTTGTCCTGGTGTGCTCCAATGTACTCATATCACTGCTCAGGGATGTGATTCCCAAACAGGTGAGGATCGCCTGCTATATCGTTGTTATCGCCACCTTTGTCACCGTGGTTGAACTGGTGATGCAGGCGTTTACCTACCCACTGTTTCTGAAGCTGGGGATTTTTATACCCCTTATTGTGGTAAACTGTATTGTCCTTGGCCGTGCAGAAGCCTTTGCCGCTAAAAACGGCGTCGTCGCTTCTCTTGCGGATGGCCTGGGAATGGGGGTTGGGTTTACTCTGTCCTTGACAGCTCTATCAATTTTCAGGGAAATTCTTGGAAGCGGGACTTTAACCTTACCTTTTATAAGTACAGTTTTACCTGTGTTTGGCCCTTCCTTTGAGCCTTTTGGCTTTTTAGTGGAAGCGCCAGGGGCCTTTTTATGCTTGGGGCTTATGCTCTGTATAATGAACATGCTTGGTAAAAAATAGAGAAGGAGAAAATAGATGGGTGATTACTTTCTGCTGGCAATAAGTTGCATCTTTGTCAACAACATCCTCCTCATGCAGTATCTGGGAAACTGTCCATTCTTAGGAGTCTCGAAAAAAATGGAAACAGCCGTGGGAATGGCCATGGCGGTTGTCTTTGTACTGGTCCTGGCAGGGGCTATGACCTGGATTACCAATAACCTGATACTTAAACCATTCGGGTTTGAATACTTAAGGACCCTGGCCTTTATCCTGGTAATTGCGGCCCTGGTCCAGTTTGTCGAGATGTTTCTCAAAAAGAGCATACCCGCACTTTATGCGGGTCTTGGAATATTTTTACCGCTGATCACAACAAACTGTGCGGTTATGGGTGTGTGCCTTATCAATATCAAGGAGGAGTACACGTTTGTACAGGCTCTGGCTTCATCTTTTACCTATGCAATCGGCTTCGGATTGGCCCTGGTCCTGTTTGCGGGTGTTCGTGAGCGGATCCTTTTGGCAAGGGTACCAAAACCTCTACAGGATACCTCTATCGGTCTTGTAGGGGCAGGAATGATGTCTCTTGCTTTTTTCGCATTTAAGGGAATGGCCTAGGAGGAATAACATGTTAGGTGGTATTTTGGTCATGGGAGGACTGGGGGTTTTTATCGGCGTGGGACTGGCTTTGGCGTCCAAGATATTTTATGTCTATGTTGATCCCAAAATTGAAGCCGTGGACGAAGCATTGCCAGGTGCCAATTGTGGTGGATGTGGATATCCCGGATGTACAGCAAATGCCGTGGCCATTGTTGAAGGAAAATCCGCCCCATCCTCCTGTGTGGCCGCACCCCCTGAAATAGCGGAGGAAATTGCCGCCATCATGGGAGTAAAACTCGAGGCCAGGGAGCCTGACATAGCAAAGCCGGGATGCACCTATGGTGTTCAGCATGCTGATGTCAAATATATATATAATGGAATATATGATTGCAGGGCGGCTGTCCTGTTAAATGGCGGCACAAAAGTCTGTCCCATCGGATGCCTGGGCCTGGGAACCTGTGTAAGGGCCTGCCTATTTGGCGCCCTCTCCATGGGGCCTGATAATCTGCCCGTAGTTGATCCGAACCTTTGTACTGGCTGCGGAGCCTGCGAGCGCGTTTGCCCAAAACACATTATTACGCTTTCTTCCTATACAAGGCGGATTCAGGCAGAACACACCACGGATGAATGCACGGCCCCCTGCCAGAGGGCGTGCCCTGCCGGGATTGATATTCCAGGCTATATTTATGAGATTGCAGAGGGAAATTATGTAGAGGCTGTTCGCATCATCAAGGAAACAAATCCGTTTCCTGCAGTGTGCGGGCGGATTTGTGTGCATCCCTGCGAATATGAATGCCGTCGTAACCTGGCGGACGAACCTGTGGCAATCAATCACCTGAAACGCTTTGCTTCAGACTACGAGAGGGCTTCAGGGCAGCGGGTCCAGATACCGAGGGCTCCGGAAACCGGGAAACGCGTCGGCGTAGTAGGCGGCGGTGCTGAGGGGTTGACCGCAGCTTATCTATTGAACCGTCTTGGCCATGATATTATTGCTTATGAGGGCTCATCCCAATTAGGTGGCATACTCCGCATAGGGCTTCCTGAAAACCGTCTTCCCAGGGATGTTCTGGACTGGGAAATTGATGGCATTTTGAATGCCGGGATTGAGGCAGTTACCAATCATAAGCTTGGCCAGGACTTTACTATTGAATCATTACTCAAAGAGAATTTTTCGGCTGTTTTCGTGGCGACCGGCGGATGGGATACACGACTATCTGAAAGGGAAAGAACCAACTCTTCACAGCCCTTACCCGGAGTACAACTCCTGATCGATTTTATGCTAAATCAAAAGGCTGGGGGAAAGGTCTCGATAGGGAGACATGTCATGATTTTCGGGGGGGGAATGGCTGCCTTTGAGTCTGCAAGAAGCTGCTTTAAAGAGGGTGCAAGGTCTATTCATGTGGTATTTCGCACTTCTCAAGAACAGGCCCCATTCTCCGAAGATGATTTAACAAAGGCAGAAAAAGAATGGATTCAGTTTCACTTTCAAAGCGCTCTGACAAGAATGATCGGGGATGGCGGCCAGCTAACGCACGTGGAGATCGCCCACAATTTAGGGGAAGGTGAAGAAAAAGAGGACAGGGAAGTCCTATCAGTGGATACCCTATTGATCGGTGCAGGACGATTTCCTGAACTCATTTATGTCCCTCATAAAGAAAACGGTGATAAGGAGGAACCGGAACAACAGGAAGCGGATATCATAGAAACAAGC
>JAKLQB010000248.1 GCA_022013615.1 Desulfobacterales bacterium
ATTAAAAGGGCGCCTTGGTGGAAGATGTGACAAAGGGCGGGCCGGCCGATGAGGGCGGCATCAAAAGGGGAGACGTAATCGTTGGTTTTGACGGCAAGGAGGTCAAAGAATCGAAAGATCTCCCTTTTCTTGTAGCTTCAACCCGAGTCGGCAAAAGCGTGACGGTTGAAGTGATCCGCAAAGACCAAAGAAAGAGTTTGGAGGTAAGGATTGGAGAGCTCAAAGAGATAAAGGAGCCCCAGGCCGTAAGCGAAATGAGACCCTATCTGGGCATGATTGTAGAAGAGCTCACGCCCGAGCTGGCAGAAAAGCTCGGCCAATTAGAAACGAGAGGTGTTGTTGTGGTTCAGGTCGACGACAACACGCCCGCAGCCGAGGCCGGCGTTCGCCCCGGGGATATCATCCTGGAGGTAGACCAGACGCCGGTGGAAAATCTTGATCAATTTAACCGAAAGATCGGAACCTATAAAGAGAGAGATACTATTCTTTTCCTGATCAAGCGCGGGGAGGCTACGCTCTATCTCACAGTGAAGGTATGGAAATAGAGAGTAGAACCGATGGGCGTATTAAATATTTTTGTAGGAATAGCTTTGCTTATCCTTGGGCGCAAGCTCTTTTGGCTGTTTGTGGCTTGCGTTGGTTTTGCGGTTGGCTTTACTTATGCAAAGCAATTGTGGGGTACCCAGTCTGCCTTGGTGATTCTGGTTATCGCGCTCGTTCTTGGGCTCATAGGAGCCCTTTTAGCGATTTTTCTTGAGCGTGTAGCGATCGCTGTGGCCGGTTTTGTTGCCGGAGGATATACTACCATGGCGATGATGACTCTGTTTGGCATAGAAGGAGGGCAATTACTCTGGCTGGTTTATGTCATCGGAGGCATTATCGGAGCTTTGCTGTTGTTTTTTATATTTGATTGGGCATTGATCGCCCTTTCATCTATTATAGGCGCCGCTCTTATTATTCAACAACTTGAATTCAGTCCCACACTTAAAATGACTTTATTTTTCGGGTTTTTGCTTGCGGGTTTTGTATTCCAAACAGCGCTCTTGCATCGGGAACCCTCGGGAGAAGGGTAACCAGGGACTTTCCCTTATGCCTCTTAGTTTTCCCATGAAAGTGCGCGGCTCTGTTTTACATAGATGTTATTAGTCTCTACTGTGGGGTATGTGTTTTATGCCAAGATACAACATATGGCCGGGCAAGCGTTACCCATTGGGCGCAACCTGGGACGGGAGCGGAACCAACTTCGCCCTGTTTTCGGAGCATGCTTCCGCTGTGGAGTTGCTCCTTTTCGATAACTCGAAGGTTGAGAAGCCCGAAGCGGTAATTCCATTGACGGAGCGAACTGCCTTTGTCTGGCATGGCTATCTTCCTGAAGTCGGACCATCTAAGCTTTATGCCTACCGCATCCACGGCCCCTACGAATCCAAAAAAGGACACAGGTTCAATCCATCCAAGGTACTTTTAGATCCTTACGCCAAGGCCATTGCCGGGAAGATTAACTGGAATGATGCATTGTTTGGATATCGGATTGGAGACCCCAATGCGGATCTTTCTCGGGATGATCAGGACTCCTCTCCTTTCATTCCAAAGTGTGTGGTTACCGACCCGTCATTTGAATGGGAAGGTGACGGGCTTCTGAATACCCCGTGGAATGAAACAGTTATCTACGAGTTGCACGTGAAAGGGTTTACAGCAAGACATCCGGATGTGGAAGAAGGCAAGCGGGGCACATATGCGGCGATAGCCACTCCCCGTGTCATTGAGTACTTGAAAAACCTGGGGGTCACGGCCGTCGAATTGCTTCCTGTCCACCAGTATGTGGACAACAAATACTTGATTGACAAGGGACTCACGAATTACTGGGGTTATAACACGATTGGTTTTTTTGCCCCGGATTGCCGCTACTCCAGTTCCGGGGTACTGGGTGAACAGGTCCGCGAATTCAAACAAATGATCAAAGCCCTCCACAAGGCCGGCATTGAGGTGATACTGGATGCAGTGTATAATCATACTGCCGAGGGAAACCATCTTGGCCCAACCCTTTGCTTCAGGGGAATCGACAACCTTTCATACTACCGCCTCACTCCTGACGACCCCCGATTTTATATGGATTTTACCGGCACCGGTAACAGCCTGAATATGTCGCACCCGAGTGTCACGCAGCTTATCATGGACAGCCTGCGCTATTGGGTAACGGAAATGCACGTAGACGGGTTCAGGTTCGATCTTGCCTCCACTCTTGCAAGGGAACTCCATGAAGTGGATCGGCTATCCGCATTCTTCGATATCATCCAGCAGGATCCCGTACTTTCCCAGATCAAATTGATAGCTGAGCCCTGGGACCTCGGTGACGGAGGTTATCAGGTGGGGAACTTCCCCCCGCTCTGGGGTGAGTGGAACGGGAAATACAGAGACACGATCCGCCGTTTCTGGAAGGGCAAAACGAGCCAGATAGCCGAACTCGGTTATCGCCTGACCGGTTCAAGCGATCTGTATCAAGACGACGGACGGAACCCTTACGCGAGCATAAATTTCGTCACATGCCACGATGGCTTCACGTTGAATGATCTCGTCAGCTACGAACAGAAGCACAATGAGGCTAATATGGGGGACAATAAGGACGGTACCGACAACAACATGAGCTGGAACTGCGGGACGGAAGGCCCCACCAACGACTCCCAAATCAATGGATTGCGAGATAGGCAGAAAAGAAACTTCCTCGCCACGCTTTTCTTATCACAGGGTGTTCCGATGCTCCTGGCAGGCGACGAGATCGGCAGGACCCAAGGGGGAAATAATAATGCTTACTGTCAGGACAACGAAATCAGTTGGCTCGACTGGAGCCTTGACGGTCAAGAAAAAGAGCTGCTTGAGTTTACGCGTCAACTCATTCGCCTTCGCCACGAGCATCCGGTCTTTCGAAGAAAAAGTTTTTTCATGGGGCGAAAGCTCTTCGGCTCGCATTTAAAGGATATCGAATGGATAAAGCCCGATGGCACCGAAATGACCGAGCAGGACTGGAACCAGTCCTCTTTTCACACCATCGGCATACTCCTTGCGGGCGATGCCATAGGGGAGTTTAACGAGAAAGGTCGAAGAATCACAGACTCTACTTTTATGCTTCTCCTAAACGCAGGTCCTGACCCGGTTCCGTTCAAATTGCCGGTGTCTGCTCAGCCATGGCAACTGATCGTAGACACATTTAAGCCAAACCGAGCAGACTCTGAGATCCCTGAGACCGAATTCAGCATGAAGGGCCGGTCTATTGCACTCTTTTGCGAAAAAAGTTAGCCTTTCGAAAGTAGTTGATCACAGGCTTGAGGCATTACATTTAACACCATTGCCAAAGATTCACTTTCTTTTTAGTGGCTTGTCTCTTCCAAGAAAACCACCAATTTGATGGAACGAATACGACAAAACTTTTTCGAGCCAATGAAAAAAGACCAATTGCCTGATGGTAATGCTTTTACAAAGATTCTTATTGACAGCGTTTGCAAAAAGTAAAAGGAGGATAGCAAAATGTCGCTAATTACCATTACAAGGAGTATGGGTTGTGGAGGAGCGAAAATTGCCTTGCTCGTCGCAGATGAACTCAAGCTGGAGCTTTATGATGACCAGAGACTTCAGCAAGAGGCCATCAAGATGGGAATTCGTTCTGAAGAATTAGAGAGTTTAGATGAGAAGGCCCCCGGATTTTTTGATCACCTTCGCGGTTACAGGCCGGAATTGTATCTGGATCTAATGGAGTCTGTAGTCTATGAGGTGGCCCAGAGAGGAAAAGGAGTAATCTTGGGGCATGGCAGTCAATTGCTTCTCCGCGATTTCGGCTGTGGCTTGCATGTACGCATTTATGCCTCTGAGAAATCTCGTATCCAGCGGCTAATGACTGAGCGTGGTGTGAGCGAAAAGACGGCCGAGAAATTGATCCACAAAAGCGACCATGAGCGCAGGGGTTTCCTGCGTTTTGCGTTTCATATGGACTGGAATGACCTGTCTCTGTATGACCTGGTTATAAATACCGAGAAAATAGGCACGGATGGCGCTGCACGTCTTATCATAGAAGCGGGGCAATTAGATAAAATCAAGGAGTGCGGTCCGACAGCTTTACAGGCGATGGAACGTTTGTCGCTTACAAAAAAAATAGAGGCAGCACTTCTTAAAAACAATTTCAGCCCTGTTTATTATCACATTGAAGTCCCAAAAAAAGGCCTGGCCCAAATTAGAGGATTTACCTATTCAGAAGATGAAAAAAGGCGCCTACTGAATGTTGTTAAAAAGGTTTCGGGAGTTTCGAACGTTGAAGACGAGGTTGCTATCATACAGCCGGGTGCTTGATAGCGTCCGGCCGTCGAAGTTTACCCTAACGTTGCATAAAATTTGAGTTTAAAACGGTATAGATTGGGTCAGCAAGGGGCGTTTGAGCATTTTCAAGGACGAAAGCGTATTGAACATACGGTGAGGTCTTGAAAATGGGCAATCGTTTCTTGATGGCCTGATATAGAGCGAGCGAAGCGCAAGAAAGGTTGGTATCCGGCCGGACATTGATTGTGGGAACCAAGGAAGCGCCTCCTTTTGCGATGAAGACAGAAAATTGGTGAGCCGGCCTGGCAGGGCACGCTCCACCGATATCTGGGGGTATAGGCATCGTGCACAAGAATCTTCTTTTGATTTTCTTGTTACTTCTCCTATCAATATCCTGTCCTTTTTCAGAGGCATACGGTGTGGATTTGCTTGGAGCCGGGGCCACCTTCCCCTACCCCCTGTATTCCAAAATGTTTTATGTCTACTGGCAGAAGACGGGTGTCAAAATAAACTACCAGGCAATCGGCTCGGGTGGCGGGCAGAGGCAGCTCTTAAATATGACGGTTGACTTCGGTGGTACGGATGCTTTCATGAGCGCTGAAGCACTTGAAAAGGCCCCGGCAAAAATTCTCCACATCCCTACCTGTTTAGGAGCAATAGTCCTTACCTATACCCTGCCAGGGAACCCCCGGCTAAGGCTTACGCCAAGTTTGATTTCTGATATCTTCCTGGGGAAAGTCACCAAATGGAATGATAAAAGAATTACAGACATCAATCCGAACGAAAACCTTCCCGACATGAACATCATGGTTGTGCATCGGTCGGACGGAAGTGGTACCACCTTTGTTTTTACAGACTATTTGAGCAAGGTCAGCAAAGAATGGGAAAAAAAGGTCGGTAGAGGTAAAGCCGTCAACTGGCCTGTCGGGCTGGGATCGAAAGGGAATACGGGCGTTGCGGGATTCATAAAGTACTCTCCAGGAGCCATAGGGTACGTGGAATTAGGATACGCAGTCCTAAACAGGATGCCGGTGGCAGCTATCCAAAATAAAGCAATGCGATTCATAAATCCGGGGGCCACTTCAACGAGCATTGCAGCCAGGGTCTTTCTCCCAGATGACACGAGAATTTCCATCACGAATACCAAGGCCATAGAGGGTTACCCCATCGCCGGCTTTACCTGGATACTGGTCTTTGAGGAACAGGCCTACCGCGGGGGACCTGAAAAAAAAGCAAAGGCGCTCGCAAAGGCACTTTGGTGGATGACCCACGAAGGACAAAAATACGCAGAGCCATTACATTACGCGCCTCTTTCACCCGAAGCCATAATAAAAACTGAAAAAATTATTAAATCAATTACTTACAATGGACACTCTTGTCTTGAGTAAAGGGAAAATGCTCTCAACCCATCCGGGCGTCCGTGCCGAAGCCACTTTTCAGAAGACTATTTTTCTTTCTGCTCTTGTGATAATTGTTTTGCTTGTAGCCATTTTTCTGAGCCTGCTTATCCACTCCGTACCTTCGCTCAAGGCCTTCGGCTTATCTTTCTTCTTCAGCAAAACATGGGATCCCGTCTCAGCCACGTTCGGAGTGCTGCCTTTTCTCGTGGGAACGCTCCTGACTTCATTTCTTGCCTTGCTGATCTGTCTGCCTTTCTCGCTTGCCATATCAATCTTTATCGGCGAATACTTCAAAAAAGGCGCCCTCTCAAGCTTTCTCAAAACCGTGACCGAGTTGCTTGCCGGAATCCCTTCAATTATCTATGGGTTTTGGGCGTTGTTTGTACTTGTGCCCATCGTCAGGAATTTCCAGACAAAGATTGGTATTTTTCCCTATGGGGTGGGCATCCTTACAGCATCCATGATTCTTTCCGTGATGATTATCCCGTATGCTGCCTCCATTGCAAGGGAAGTCATCTCCCTTGTTCCATCTGACGTTAAAGAGGCTGCATATTCTCTCGGGTCAACCCGACAAGAGGTCATCACAAAGGTGGTCCTGCCTTATGCCCGCTCCGGCATCGTAGCGGGCATTCTCCTTGCCCTCGGGAGGGCTCTGGGCGAGACCATGGCGGTTACCATGGTCATCGGTAATTCGAATCGCCTGCCTGAGGGATTTTTTAGTCCGGGTAACAGCATGGCCAGTGTCATTGCAAACGAGTTCACTGAAGCCACCGCCATTCTTCACATCTCCTCACTGATAGAGATTGCTTTGCTTCTATTTCTGGTGACCATGATAATAAACATCATCGGCAAGTATATCATTAAGAAGATAAGCGTTGAGGCATAGATGGCTCTGCATCGATTAAGATTGAGAATATGGAAAGACAGAGGCTTCAAGGCCATTGTAATACTGTTTTCTTTTTTATCAATCGTTCCGCTGCTTCTCATTCTTTTTTACATAATCAAAAATGGAATTTTATCTATTAGCTGGGAGTTTTTTGTAGAATTACCGAGACCTGTGGGCGAAAAAGGGGGTGGAATATCGAACGCCATCGTTGGCTCTCTTCTTTTGGTGATCATTGCCGGTTTGCCTTCAATTCCTTTAGGAATAGCAGCAGGAATCTACCTCTCGGAAAATAAAAAGAGCAGGATCACCTATTGGAGCGGACTCGCAGTGGACGTCCTTCAAGGAACACCTTCCATAGTCATAGGGATCATCGCTTACCTTTGGGTGGTGGTACCAATGGGCGGATTCTCTGCGTTTGCTGGCGGAATTGCATTGGGTATTATGATGCTTCCTATGATCGTAAAAGCAACGGAAGAGACACTGAGCCTCATCCCGGGCTCTCTGAAAGAGGCCTCTCTTGCATTGGGAGTGCCCTATTACCGGACCATACTGCGGGTTATCCTGCCCGCTGGTGTCAGCGGAATCATGACAGGGGTGCTCATAAGCACAGCAAGAGTTGCGGGAGAGACAGCGCCACTTCTGTTCACTGCCTTTGGAAACGCTTTTATGAACTGGAACTTAACCAACCCCGTTCACTCCCTCCCTCTTCTTATTTACAATTACGCTACGAGTCCCTATCCCGAATGGCATCGAGTCGCCTGGGGAGCTTCCTGTGTGCTTGTGGTTTTTGTGTTAACCCTGAATTTGGTAATGAGGACAGTAATAAGAAGATGGAAAGTGCAATTCTGAAAACCGAAGACCTTCGAGCATATTACGAAGACAATCAGGTGGTAAAAAATATTAACCTCTCCATTCCTGAGTTCAAGATAACGGTTATTATGGGCCCGTCTGGTTGCGGAAAATCAACCCTTGTTAGATGTTTTAACCGGATGCACGAAATGGTACCAGGGGCAAGAATAGAAGGGAAAGTCTTTTTGAAAGAAGAGAATGTGTACGACATGGAGTCTATCACAGTAAGGACCAGGATTGGAATGGTCTTCCAGAGACCCAACCCTTTTCCTATGATGACCATACGCGATAACGTGATCGCTGGGTATATATTAAACGGTATCAAGCTGAACCGGTCAAAGAGCGACGATATTGTAGAACAATCCTTAAAGGAGGCTGCTCTGTGGGATGAGGTCAAGGACTATTTGCACAAGAAGGGCACATTCCTTTCAGGAGGACAACAACAAAGGCTCTGCATCGCGCGCGCACTGGCAGTAAAACCTGATGTGTTGCTTTTCGATGAGCCCACATCTGCTCTTGACCCTAAGGCAACTTCCCATATTGAAGGGCTCATGGCGGACCTCAAGAATACCGTGACTATCATCCTCGTGACACACAACATCGCCCAGGCCGGGAGAGTCTCTGACTTCATTGCCTTTCTCTATTTGGGAGAGCTGGTAGAATTCGGCCCAAAGGGGCGTTTGCTAACTACTCCCAAAGATAAGAGGACAGAGGAGTTCTTGACCGGAAAATTTGGCTAAGGAGGCCTTATATGCTTAAAAAGGACTTACATTTGCTGGGGAGACAGCTTTTGGAAAGCGCCTCGCTGGTTAAAGGTATGATTCAAAAAAGTATTCGAGGGCTCACACAAAGGGAAAAAGACGTATTAGTAGACGTTATTGAACAGGATGAGCCCAAGGAAAATGAGCTGGAAATCGCCATAGAAGAGGCCTGTATCCAGCAAATTGCCTGCTATCAACCCCAGGCAAAGAATCTGAGAACCATCATGATGGTTATGAAAATGAATAATGATTTAGAGAGAATGGGGGATGAGGCAGTTAACATTTCTGAAAGCGCTCTATTCTTGCTAGAAAAACCGGAAGTGAAACCCTTAATAGATATCCCAAGGATGGCTGAAGAAGCTACGAAGATGATCGAGGATAGCCTGAAATCATTTATTAACGAGGATATTCAACTGGCCCAAAATGTTTGTGAAAGAGATGATGTTGTTGACGGGTTGAGAGACCAAATCCTAAGAGAACTCATAACATTCATGGCGGCAGACCCCACGGTGATAGAGCCTTCTATTCGACTGATCAGGATCTCCCGGAGCTTGGAACGGATCGCTGATCTTTCCACAAATATCTGTGAAGATGTAATCTATATGGCAGAAGGAAGGGTGATAAAACACGGGAAGGTTAATAAACCGCAAATTGCAATAAAATAGAAATTAAACTCAAGAAAATATCAGGGTAAATACAGAACTTTAGTTGCCAAACAGAGTAAAGGAAATTTTGAAAATTTGCGTTTTATTAACCTTCCCGTGTTTTATCACCCTTCCTTCTGCCATATAGATTACATCTTCACAGATATTTGTGGA
>JAKLQB010000249.1 GCA_022013615.1 Desulfobacterales bacterium
AGTTGGAATAAAAGGGGACAGTCAACTTTTACTAACCGTCATGCTGCCGCCTGTTTTGGTCGTGCTACTTATGCAGCGCTGGTTTGTGAAAGGCCTTGTGGACCCGGAAAAATAGGATTTTATTAAAACGATCAACTTATACTCTGACGAACTGTGGCGGAAATTAATTCGCTGACTATAACCACACCAAATACAGCCAAATCATGGCTGTCTGTTCTGCAAACCAGCTTTATTGTTTTTTTGTTAAAACCACATGACAAAAATTTCAATAAACGCCTGATTAAGAGTTCGAAGCTATATTTTTACGATACAGGCCTCTTATCCTACCTTCTGGGAATAGCTTCTCCCAAAAACCTGTCAACCCACGCACTCAGAGGACCTGTGTTTGAAACCTGGGCAGTTAGTGAACTGCTAAAGGAGAGAATGAACAGGGGATTAAAGGAAAAATTTTATTTTTGGAGAGACAATACCGGTCATGAGATCGATTGTATAATTGAAAATGGGGACCGGCTTTTGCCACTTGAAATAAAATCCGGTAAAACTATTAACCGGGATTTTTTTAAGGGACTAAAATACTGGTCCAAAATTTCCAAAACAGAAGGAGAGAAAGCTTATTTCGTTTATGGCGGTTCAATGGATCAAAAAAGAAAGGACGGGAATGTCTTGGGATGGAAGTCGTTTGCCGGAAGAATACCTTTAATAGCCTGACGCAGAGATTGGGAAAAATAACAGTTTTCGGCCGGGCACTAAATAGTTGACCCTGTTACTGTGGTATAAGAATGAAAATCAATCATTTTGCCAGAATTTACTTCTCATTGCCCTCAAAACGTGGAGTTCATACATCATCTTATCATTTGGAAATTCCTTTTTCACTTCTTTTTCAATGCGTTTTATAAGAGCAGCAGGTACTTTCATTTCCTTAGCTACTTTAGGATAATTAAAATATTCTATGTTCTCCATAAGCACACCGCCTCAGAGTTCTTGTGGTGAGATGATCTCAATCCCTCTTTCATTTGACTTCCTATTGCATTACAATTTCCACTTACTATAATTAGAACAAACAGCTCTATAAAGCAAGAAAATACAAAAAAAAGGGGCTTACACCTGTTTTAAATTCATTTCGCACATGCCGATATGGACAAATTCATAAGCGAAGCACATTCTTACAAGAACATGATCATCCCTAAAGCCAGGGGTGAAGCGGAGACCTTGATCAAGTCGGCCGAGGCTTATAGAGAAAACAAGATAAATCAGGCTACGGGGGATTCCAGCAGGTTTTTGGCAGTATTAGAGGAGTATCCAAATTATTTTGGAGAAATTACCCCGAAAAAGGGGTGAGGGACGCCATATTGTCCTGGGTGCTCTTCGATAACACTGATATGGGTCAACAAGGTAGGCTCATTCCACAAATCGGTCCAGAGATGCAGCATAATGGCTGGCGGTTCCATGATAAAGGCCGACGGGGCCTCCACCCTTAGATCGAGGTCGAGCTGCATGCCGATTCCGGGGCAGATGCTTGCAATAGTGCCTGCAAAACGGCGGAACACCGGACGATGCACGTGCCCGCACATGATTCGCTCCACCTGGGGGTGCTTTTTGATAATGTGAGCCAGTTCTTGCTGCCCAAAAAAGAGTTCTTGGTCCATATGGCCGATGCCTGAAGCAAAAGGCGGGTGGTGCATGAAGACTACAGTGGGAGCATCCGGCCGATCCGCAAGATTCCGATCCAGCCAAACAA
>JAKLQB010000250.1 GCA_022013615.1 Desulfobacterales bacterium
ATTGGAGAAGTCCACAACAACCCGGAGCATCATCTCATACAAGTCCAGATTCTCCAGGCCCTCATGAGCCGATACGCGCCCCTGACCGTAGCCATGGAATTTTTTAACAAGACTCAGCAACCAGTCTTAGACCATTATATGGACGGATCAACTACCGAAGCTACCGAAACAGTATTCCTGAAAGACGTGGGCTGGGATAAAAACTGGGCATACGCCTACCACTTTTACCGCCCCCTACTGTTAATGACAAAAGAAAAAGGCCGGAAAATCCTCGCCATCAACGCGCCTAATAACATTGTAAAAAAAGTGGCCAGATCCGGTCTCAGCAGCCTGGATCCAAGCGAACGAAATCAACTGGCAAGCCATATCAACCTAAAAAATGAAAGTCATCGTACATATTTACGCAAGATCTACGAAAAACACACACACCAGGATTTGAAAAGGTTTGACTTTTTCTACCAGGCACAGTGTGTCTGGGAAGACGCCATGGCCGAAAACATTGCAAAGTATTTAAGTAAAACCAAAGAAAAACTGGTTGTCCTTGCGGGCAACGGGCATATTATTAACAAATACGGAATCCCGAACCGGACCCTAAGCCGAATTAAAATCCCAATGGCCACGATCCTCCTGCAGCCTCTGACCGGTCCTTTAAACATAGAAAGAAAAATGGCTGACTATATCTGGCTGACGGGCGACTGTTCAAGATATAACTTTTAGAGTCAAACTCAAAACGTTTTATGAAGATTTATAGATAATGACTCATCACGACCCCGAATTTCAATTCTGCCCTGTTTGCGGCAACAGGCTTGATTCTTCAAAACTGAAAACAAATGAACCGCGCAGGCCTGTCTGTCCTTCGTGCAATTTTGTCTTTTACCTGGATCCAAAGGTTGTCGCCTGCTCAATATTGGAGATGGATAGTAAAATCGTACTCCTGAGGCGCGGCATAAATCCTCAAAAGGGGAAATGGGTCATGCCGGGCGGGTATGTTGATCGCGGGGAGGAGGTAAAGGCCGCGGCAATCAGGGAGACCGAAGAAGAATGCGGGGTCAAAACACGAATCAATATGCTCCTTGGTGCCTATTCCTATTCCGGGCAGGTTCCGGTAGTGCTTGTGTACGTTGCACAATATGTCTCCGGAGACCTGATTTCAGGAGATGAGACCCTGGAAGCCAAGTTGTTTTCAGAAAAGCAGACCCCATGGGCGAATCTGGCTTTCCAGAGCACAGTAGATGCCCTCAAAGATTATTATGCAATCAAAAATAAAGGAGGAAAAATCCCAACAGATGGAGATAAAACCCCAGAGGATTGAAGACCTTAGTCCTGAAAAAAAGAAAACTGTTATGAAAAGGTCTATGGAAGACATCTCATCTATCTATGAAGATATCCGCCGGATTGTAGACGATGTCAAAACCCGCGGCGATGCCGTTGCCCTGGAACACTACCGCAAGCATAAGCACGACATTGCTCCTTCCGACCTGGAAGTCACTAAAGAGGAGATAGCAGCGGCCTATAAACAGGTGGATACCAAAGTCGTTGACTGCCTGAAAACGGCGGCCCAAAACATCTCTAAATTCCACCAGGCACAGCTTGAGCGCGAGATGTGGTCCATAGAGGTGAGAGACGGTATATTGGCTGGCCGCATCACCAGATCAATGGATATTGTGGGGTGTTACATACCGGGAGGGACGGCAGCATACCCGAGCTCGGTTCTGATGACCGTGCTCCCTGCCAGGGTTGCAGGCGTGGGTCAGATAGTAGCCGTGACGCCCCCAGGCAAGGGAATGGTGGCAAATCCAGCTACGCTGGTGGCGGCGGATATTGCGGGTTGCAACCGAATTTTCAAGGTGGGAGGGCCATGGGGCATTGCAGGCCTGGCCTACGGTACTGAGACGATGCCCAGAGTGGACAAGATCGTGGGGCCCGGGAACAAGTATGTGACCGCTGCCAAGATGCTGGTATACGGGCACGTTGGTATCGATTCACCTGCCGGGCCGAGCGAGTCTTTGATCCTCTCTGATCACACTGGAGACCCGGAATGGATAGCATGGGACTTCTTGTCCCAGGTGGAACACGACCCGGATTCAGCCGCTGTGCTCATTACCCCAATAGAGAAAATAGCAGAGGAGGTCTGCGAGATCATAAACAGGGAGTATGATTCTCTTCCCAGAAAGGAGATCTTTGAGTCGTCCCTCACCAAACACTCTTATGTGCTCATTGCAAAAGATATGGAGCAGGCCATTGATTTTACCAACGAATATGCTGCTGAACATCTACAGATTCTTACCCAGGACCCGTTTATTACCCTGAACAGGATCAAGCATGCAGGCTCCATTTTTTTGGGACCTTATGCCCCGGTTCCAGTGGGTGATTATGCTTCCGGGACCAACCACGTCCTGCCCACCGGTCAGTGTGCACGGATGTTTTCCGGGCTGTCTGTGGACGATTTCATCAAAAAACCCACATTCCAATACCTTAGCAAAAAAGGCCTGGCCAGTTTGAAGGACATTGTTGTCACCCTGGCGGAAGCGGAAGGACTTCCCATTCATGCAAGAGCAGTGAAGGCCCGGTTTAAATAGACTTGATTCACATGACAATAGCTGTTAAAGATTGGTAGAATTTTTTCTATTTTAGAAAGGAGGTTCGAAGATATGGCAGACATAAAAGGCTACAATATGCCGGATGAGCTTTATTATCACAAGGATCATAGCTGGGCTCGAGTGGAAGGGACTAAAGTGACCGTGGGCATGAATGATTTCTTCCAGAAGGAATCAGGAGACATTGTTTTCATTGATCTTCCTGAAGAGGAAGATGATGTGGAACAGGGAGAAATCTGCGGGAAGATTCAATCCAGAAAATGGATCGGAAAACTGGTGGCTCCGGTGTCTGGGGAAATTGTGGAGATAAACGAAGAACTGGAGGAAGATACGAGCCTCATCAATACTGATCCTTATGGCAAAGGCTGGATTCTGGTGATTGAGGCCGGGGATCTGGATTCGGAATTGGGAAATTTAATGCAGGGTGAGGCACTTATCGACTTCATAGATCAAGAAGTAAAAATAGCCGAAGAGGAAAAGGCAAAGGCTTAAGGCGATTGAATATTGACGATTGACGATTGAATATTTATGGGTAGTGATTTTTTTTAAAAAATAGTCAATGATGGTCTCGTAAAAAGACCTAATTTGTGTTTCTTGCGCCCATAACCATCTGATACTCCAATATATAAAATATTCTTTTTGTGTGTTTTGCCTGCCCCGTTAAATTCTTTGAAAAAGACAGCATAACGTATTTAACCAGGGTGCCTTTTTGTGGCAATACCAGTCAATAGTCAATCGAAAATCGTCAATTTTTGGAAAAATACGCATTGAATTTGAACTCTTCCCAAAACCGGGATGACTATTATTCTCAATAACACATAATGCCCCCATACTGGCGTCTATTCAAAAACCACTCAAGGCCTGTCTCCGCCGCCAAAGGACTGGCGGTGGATGACACCTTGCCTCAATCGGTGGCACACAATAACTCCCCACCCATCCTTAACCTTTACACCTTTGTTCCGTCAGTCAATGTAGGGAAATACCAGGACATTGAGTCGGCCCTGAAGCTTGACAGATGCCGCGGCCGTGGCATTGAATTCAGCCGTAGAAGTACGGGGGGAGGGACTGTAATTATGGGGCCTGACATCGTAGCACTCGGCCTGGGCATTAATGTGGATTATCCTGGCCTAAAGAAGGGGGTCGGCGGGGTTTTTGAGTCCTTAAGCCTTGTCCTGATAAGGGCTCTTGGAAAACTGGGCATTCAGGCCTATTTCCAGCCCAAAAATGACCTGGAGGTGGGTGGTAAAAAAATTGCCGGGCTTTCTGCCGCATCGGAGGAGGGCAAAAGTTTGCTCTTTCACACGAGCCTTTTGGTGGATTTTGATATCGCCTTAATGACCGATATTATGAATACGCCTTTGATCAAGATCCGCGACAAGGGGTATAACTGCTTCAGCCAGCGCATGACCACAATAAGGCAGGAACTTGGCCGGGATGTTCCCGTAAGCAAGGCGATGGAAGCCGTTGAAGAGGCATTTGAAGAGGAATTTAATATCCGTTTCAAGGAGGATGCCCCGGATGCGTGGGAAGAGAAGACAATCCAGCGATTCATTGAGGAAAGATATACCAATCCGGAATGGATCTTTTCCCACAAACACCCAAGGGCCAGAATGGGCATAGGGCAACTAAAGAGCAAAGGCGGTCTTCTGGAGATCTATCTTTCGCTCTCGGGCGGCTCCATTGAAAATGTCCTGATAACTGGTGATTTCTTCTCCACAAGTGAAGACATACACCGGCTTGAAAATGCCCTCAAATGGACTTCTGCCCGCAAAGAAAGTATAGAAAAGAACCTGTCATCCGTATGGCATGAGGATACGATTTACGGCCTGGATGTGCCCACTCTTACCAGGGCTATCTTGAAGGCCAAGGAAAACCAGGTAAGACTCTAACCGGGAATGCGAAAATGGAAATAAGAAGGGCCGGCTTCAGACAAAATATTCTATCTTCGCGTTCTTTGCGTCTTTGCGGTGAAATAAAAATGGACAAACAACAGAGCCCCAAATATGCAAAAATGAGCCAGGCCACGGCTATTTCTCTCGGACTGGTCAGGGGCAGGATGTATCGTGGTGCGGTCAACAGGTGCGTCAATCTGCTGGCCCATTATCCAGAGGGCTGTTCTGCCAACTGCGCCTATTGCGGTCTTGCTAAAAAGCGACCCGGAACTTACCACGACAAGAGCTTTATCCATGTCCCATGGCCTGTCTTTCCCACGGGCCAAATCATTAGCGCCATCAACAATGCCCCCTCCTATGTAAAGCGCACATGCATCTCCATGATAACCAACGGAAAATGCCGCCAGGCAACCCTTGAGATGACCCAGCGGTTGAATGATGAGACTGCACTTCCCATATCCATCCTCATTGCCCCCACCATCCTCGAAGAAGACGACCTGGCTGAGATGAAAGAGAGCGGGGTTGATAAGATCGGGGTGGCCGTTGATCTCGCCACACCGGAACTGTTCGACAAATATCGTGGAAAAGGGGTTTCCGGCCCCCACAAATGGGAAAAATACTGGGAGATCATGGAAACGGCCCTTGTCATCTTTGGGCATCCAAATGTGGGCGCTCATCTGATGGTAGGGATGGGGGAAACAGAAGAACAGATGGTCTCCATCATGAACAGGCTCTGGCAGATGGGCGTGGTGAGTCACCTCTTCTCTTTTTTTTCCGAGGAAGATTCCAGTCTGGCCGACAGGCCCCAGCCACCCTGGCCTGCCTATCTGAGGATTCAATTGGCACGCTACATTATCGAAGAGAACCTCGGTAGCAACCAGGATATGAGTTTTGACAAGGCAGGCCGCATTATTGATTTCGGCCTTGCCTCTGACCTTCTGGCGAGTATTATCAGTTATGGTAAAGCCTTCATGACCAGCGGGTGCCTCGGCCCGGATGGACAGGTGGCCTGCAACCGGCCCTTTGGCAACTGCCTGCCGGATGTGAATCAATGGAACTATCCGTATCTTCCCAACGAAGAAGAGCTCGACCTCATCCGGCAGAATATCTTTAATGTTGAATAGTTACCGCACAGCTCAGCGGTAAAAAAAAGAATTGTAGGTTGGGTTGAGGCTCGAAACCCAACATAATGCCCGTTTTGGTAAAAAAGCTTTTGACACAATATTTGGAAGGTGATAGATTAAAAAATTACAATTGGGCCGTTAGCTCAGTTTGGTAGAGCAGCGGACTTTTAATCCGTTGGTCGCGAGTTCGATTCTCGCACGGCCCACCATATTCGAATACCTGATACTTCGGTAAAAAGATACATTGGACCCTCTCTGAGGTGAATACCTCGACGGTGACCATTTTTACGCTATAAACCACGCTGTTCACATAGCGTCCCCATCGTCTAGTCCGGTCCAGGACACTGGCCTTTCACGCCGGCAACACCGGTTCGAATCCGGTTGGGGACGCCAATGTATCCTAAAAGGGGGTTTGCTGTATATTCATGGCAAGCCCCTTTTTTTTAGCCATAACGGCGTGAAAGAACAGCCTTTCACGTCCCGCTGCAAGCAGATAGGGAGTTGGGCCCATTTCTAAATCAGTAAATTGCCTGCGGACTGATATACCGGCTTATAATCAGGGTAAGGGCTTCATTCTTCACAGACATTCGTTTTTTATAGAGAATGAAGGCCTATCTCAAATGCTGTGATAAAACCTTTAAAATCCCTTGAGTGCTTGACAAAACAGCCTCTTGATTTAACATTTGTTAAACAATATAGTATTATACCAATTTCAAACCTAATTAAGGAGGCCCAATGTCATGAAAATACTATCAATGGATGTGAGCAGGCGGTTTTTTACTGCTGCATTGTCGGCTTCGTCTTCGACCAAAAAGGTTTAATGGCCAACCTGACATTTGAAGGCTCGAAGTACACCATACTGAAAAAGTAAAAAACAAGGCCGAGATTCAAAAAAGTTTCACAGCAATTTAGATGTGCCCTTTCCATCTCCCTTTCAGGAAAAGGCAGTGGTATGCCCCCAGAAATCTGCCCTAACTGTGCTTCGCTGAAAATTGTGAGAAATTGGGAAAAATAGCAGTTTTCGTTCAGACTCTATTTATGAAATATGCTACAATTACTACCTGAGAATTTGGGTTATAAAGGTGGGAGTATAAGTGGTTAAGAAATATCGCGTGCTTTTTCACGGCTTAATTGAGGATAAAACATTCTTCAAGACCCAAATGACACGCCTGGGCGCACCTTCAGGGACTGTGGACAAAATAATCCGTGAGGCCCCGATTATTTTAAAAGGGGACTTGACTTTGGGTGATGCAAGGCAATATGCCGATGTCGTTCAAGATGCAGGCGGCATGGTCACGATTCAGGAAAACGGGTACTTTGAAGAATCAACGCGAATTGATTCTTCGAATTCCTTCGTTTTTTTCAAGGATATTACCATGTGTCCTGAATGCGGGTTAAAACAGCCAAAAGGAAAAATCTGCGAAAGATGCGGATTTAGACTTAAAAATGAAGAAAAGGGGCAAGGGAAACAAAACACCTCAGGTCATTGATCTGGAGGAGGGCCGACTCCTTTTGGCGGTCAGGAAAGGATACAGAAACTGGGAAAGCCGGTTTAAAGAGGAATTCGGCCTGGAGACCAAGCTTTCCCAAATCTCTTTTAAGACACTTTCATTCCTGGCGCAGGGGAAGGATAAGGGAACCTTTTATCTCTATGACCTGATTATGAACCTTCAGGGCTTAGGTTCCGGGTTTGAATTCAATGAATTAAGCCCGAAGAAAAAAATGGCTATTATTGACCAGTACCTCTTTATGCTGGACCTGATTCGTTTTGAATGCATGAAAAGGCTGGGATGGCTTACGAGCTATCCCGGGGAGGATTTCACGTTAGTAGAGCTCATAAAAGGGTTTGACAGGCTGGCACCGAGTCTTCAGGCAAAGGTCCCCGTGCTCAGCCAGGACCACGCCGCATATGAGCAGTATTCTACAATGAATACCTATGATAAGGAAGGTTTTGTTAGAAAGCTGATCCCGGAAGTCTTGAAGGAGATTCAGGATTACTCAACGACTTTGTAAACTGTATCGTTTTCCCGGACTCTTTCTTTCACCTTAACTCCCACCAGATCTCCCACCTTGACTTCATCCACAACTTGATTGTCAATTTCCATGCTGGAGATTTCTTCCGTAAAGTCGGTGGTATGGCCCTTGTACCTCAGAATATCACCTTTCTTAATAGTTCCATTAGTAACCTCCAGAGCAGCGACACTGGGTTTTGCGAAAAACTTGACAATAACGGCAACCTGTTCTTCGGGCATGATTATACCTCCGAATTAAACGCCTCCTAATTTTTCCAACTTACTGAAATTAAGCAGCTTTTTTCCCTCACACATGGAATGAAAATACGCTAAGTGCATGGAGCATGGAGTTTTTTCGCTTTGCACTATGCTCTTTGCCCTATGCAATAACTCCCATTATTCCATTATTCCATCATTCCAGTATTCCAACATTCTCCCCGCTGTTTCAGCGGGGATGAGCGAAGCGAACTGACTTTTTATTTA
>JAKLQB010000251.1 GCA_022013615.1 Desulfobacterales bacterium
TAACCATCCATCAGGCAGCCTCGACCCCTCTCCCCAGGATCGTCATCTGACTCGTACTCTTTGCCTGCTCTGCTCACTGATGCAGATCCAGCTCCTTGACCACCAACTATTGTTACTATGTCCATTGTTCAACAAATACTTAGAGGGAACTTCCGAGATGTATGTGATATATTGACATTTCTTTTTGAAAGTAAAAAGCAGGTAAAGGGTGTGGTATTTTACTACGCTTTCTGTTGGGTCGGGGCTTCAGATACGGTGCCGCGGCTTTTAGCTTTTTTGAAGTCGGCCATTATTTGCTTACGTATCTTTTTTTTGGTTTCCATGGAACCCCCCAGCTCTTCCGCCCTCTTAAATAGTGTTTTTTTATTGACCATTTCATGGGCAATAAGAGAAGAAATAAACTGATGGTCTTTTTCTCTCCCTGCAGCGTATTTTCCAGCGGCCAGGTCGTGGATTTCCAGGCACCAGCCAGTAACACCTCCAGTATTTTCATTTCGGATAGGAAAAAGCCGGCGGTCCCAACCCCTTGGGAGATTTCCGGCAGTCTCCTTGCCAACGCCGTGGGCGTAATATCCAAAAGCCTGGTGAAAAGGCGAAAGCTCACCAATACATCCATCGATAAGATCTGCCATATCAGGTTTGTTTTTGGGAAATACATCTGCCTCGATAGACAAAAGAACTTCTTCAGAGATATTCGGAAATTGTGCAAGAATGGAGCTACTTCCCAGAACAATGATTTCCTCATCGTCAGCGATGCTTCCTCCGGCTCTGATAATATGTTCCAGCTGAAAACGCTTCATAGATTTTCCACCTTTCCCTTGGAGTCAGTATGCCGCAAAATGGACTGGACTGTCTCAACTGCCTTGCTTTTTCGCCCGGAGAAACAAGGAAGTTAATAATGTCTTCCAGTGGCTGTCCAAGGATCCTTCTCCACTCGGTTAAGGGAGGAGTCTCCCCATCTCTTTGAATCCATTGTTCAAGATTCTTACGAGCTACCTCCACAAGCTCTCGTCTAGTATGCAACCGTTTGGCAATCTCCCCATGAAGGGCTATGCTTCTTTCTTCAATGCGAATGTGGTCTGAATACATAGTGAATTTCCTAACCATTGTCACTCCATAAAATCCGTGAAAGTTCCAAGATACATTTGTTTCTAAATTCTTTTATAGCGTTGTGATCCGTTCGATCCAAAAGAATACCAATGTCGATATCACTTAAAGGACGTTCCTTGCCTTCAGCGTATGACCCGAACAGGTAAACTGCAATCACTTCGTTATTATTGCTGAAATACGCTGCGATATTTTTTTTGATAATTCATTGTGCATATTCAAAATTGATGGCCCTTTTCTTACAGTTCCCTCATAATCTTCAACAAAAAATCATGTCACGGCTTTATCCAGTCATTTTTTTGATCTTTTCCCATTCTCGTCTTAAGCCATAGGCCTGAATTTTTTCATGAAGTCTATCAAAATCTATTTTATCTGAAGAAATTTCTATCATACCTGCAATATCCCGTAAATGTTTCTCTGATCCACCCTCACTAAAGTACTCTAGTTTACGCAGAATGACATATTCAGGTGGGGCCAGCCAAATCTGTTCTCCCGCCATATCAAATGTTTTTCGATTCGACATGGCCCAGTGATGAAGCTTATCTTCACCTACGATATAAATATCCGCCTTAAAACCAGTTTCGTGATGAATGAGGTTGAAATGTCCACGTAATGGTCGCCTAGTTTCCAGTTTAATGATTTCAATGGGTGGACAGTAAAACTCTGCTGCTGGAAAAGCTTCTATAATCTTATCAGTATTCCCATGATTCAACTCAACCACCAGATCAATATCATGTGTCAAACGAGGCTCACCGTAGATAATGCTCGCAACTGCCCCTGTGACCATATAACGGATGTCAAACTTGTTGAGGCGACCAATAAAAATCTGGAATAGATTAGGTTCTGGCATACAAGAATATTTCTATGAGATTAGCCTTAATCTTCTCTTCAGACCAGCCCGGGTTTTGATCTCGCAAGGCAGCCTCCTTTAGTTCTCTCGCAGAGTAATAAAGCCTGAGAGCGATTCTAAGCTTATCGTCAGGCGTCATTGTCTGAAAAATACGCTTTTGTTCTGGATGCATAGAGATTCGATCTTTGTTACAAGTCAACTAATGGCTCTCTCATAAGCTGGTTACTCAGTGGTAATTCGGTCCTTGTTTAACTCGAATGTCTTAGGACCGATGCCTTTAACCTGCATGATATCCTCAGGCCGTTCAAAAGGGCCATGTTTTTCTCTGTACTCCACAATACGTTCAGACAATTTAGGGCCTATGCGTTTCAGTTGAGCTAACTCCGCTGCCGAAGCCTTGTTGATATTGATTTTTTCTGCCTCCTGAGCCAATGAAACCGAAACCAGCGCCATCATCACCGCAACGACTATACATAAAGGAATGATTCTGTTTCTTATCATCGTTTCATACCTCCCGCTCGTTGAATGGAATGTACCTTAGTGTCAATTGCCCCGATCACTTTTACTGAGTTTTGATAATCTATTGTCATCAGCGGATTGGACTTCCTGGATTGAATCGCCGCCTTTTTCGTACCTTGAGCCGCACACATCGCAGGTGGCTCGCTTCCCATCAAAATGAAGCCGAATACCGCAACGGCACATCCATCCCTTAATCCCTGCCGGATTCCCGACCATGAGGGCGAAGTCAGGGACATCGTCGAGGACCACTGTGCCCGCCCCTACAAAGGCAAACCGGCCGATGGTATGGCCGCATAAAATGGTACAGTTTGCACCCAAAGTGGCCCCCTCTTTCACCAGAGTCGTTCTAATCTCATCCTTTCTTGATATATAGCTCCTGGGATTATATACATTGGTAAATACCATGGACGGCCCACAGAAAACCCCATTTTCCAATGTAACACCCGCATATACCGAAACATTGTTCTGAATCTTAACCTTATTTCCGATGGTCACATCCGGCCCGATTCACCACATTCTGTCCGATATTGCAATCACGGCCAATCCTGCTCCCCTTGATAACGTGAGAAAAATGCCATATCTTGGTCCCCTCTCCCAGCTCGCACCCTGCATCAATCACTGCCGTTTCATGGGCCTGGACACCAGACCTGTATGGAATAGCGGCAGCCTTCTTGATGGAAACCGGTTTCCCCCCTTGCTCCAGAGATTCCTGGCATGCCTGAAGGACCCTGAGTACCCTAAGCGCCTCCTCTCCGTCTGTTATAGGCCGAATATTTTCTCTGATACAATTGACAAAATGGAGGCACTCCTCCCTGAGGGGCTCCTTCTTGTCAACTACAACCCTTTCAGCCTCCTTTTTATCCGGGACAGGGAAGTGATCTTTCCATTCAATTCTGTGTGGGTAGAGAAGGAGTTTGTCCTCGGGTTCCACATCATTAAATACAGCCATTTTACGATCCCCAACCACCACTAATCGTTGCTCTTTGTAAGGGTGAAGTCAGCTCACGAAAATATGGGCTCGGATACCTGAAGGAAAAGAAAGACTGCTAAGCGTCACATCGGCCACTTTGGGGTGCAGATAATTTGCACCAGAGCAAAGGACTTCATCTGGCATTTCATCGGCAAGGGCTAATATGACCGAAATATCATGCGGGGCAAAACTCCATAATATGTTTTCCTCCCTTCTTATCTTACCCAAGTTCAGCCTGTTGGAGTAGATATACTGTAATTTTCCAAGCTCCCCTGCAGAAACCAGTTGTTTCAACTTGACCACGACCGGATGGTATTGCAAGAGATGCCCCACCATGAGCACCTTCTTTCTATCTTTTGCCAGCTCATGGATCTGGATGCCTTCTTCTTCTTTAAGAGCAAGCGGCTTTTCCACAAAGACATGTTTGTCAGCCAGAAGGGTTTCTTTCACCACCTGGTAATGGGTTTCAGCAGGAGTAGCAATGGCTACAGCTGTCACTGAATCATCTTTCAGTACCGAATTAAATGAATCTGTAATTGGCACATGGGGATATTTTTCTGAAAAAGTTTCCAGAGGTTCCTTTTGATTGTCACAAATAAGGCCCAAAACCCCAAGGGAGTCAAAATTTCGCACCAGATTCTTGCCCCAGTAACCGGCTCCCGCAACTGCAATTTTTACTTGTTCGCTCACTTATATCTCCTTACTCCTTGAAATAATCGATCACACTCAGTATCATTGCCTCTAAATCATAAGATGGCTTAAATCCTATCAGCTTGTTTATTTTTTTAATGCTGGGGCATCGCCTCTGCATGTCTTCAAAACCAGGGCCATAAGCCTTTTCATAAGGGACGTGTTCGATCTCCGAATCACTACCAGTCATTTCTTTCACCTTTATGGCCAATTCATTTATAGTCGTTTCAGAATCATTTCCTACATTAAAGATATCCCCTTCTGCTGCGGGCTCACCCATTAATTTTATGATGGCCCCAACAACATCATTAACA
>JAKLQB010000252.1 GCA_022013615.1 Desulfobacterales bacterium
AAGGGGAGGTGATTGTGGTTCCGCCGGTAACAATTATCACCCAGGTAGTCGATCTCGAGCGTTTGAAGATAAAAGTGTCAATTGGCGAAAAGGATATTCATATCCTGGACAGACACAAGGATTTTTCCTTTACAATGGATGCATTCCCCCAGGAGACCTTTTCCTGCAGGTTGTTTTTCCGATCACCCACTGCCGATCCTTCTACCAAGTCTTTTCCCCTGGAGCTGATGGTCAATAATCCTGATTCGAGGATGGCCGATGGCATGACCGTCAGAGTCAAATTTCCCATTGTGAATGAGCAAAAGACAATTAAGGTACCCTCAGCGTGGCTTTCGGAGCAGGATGGGCAGATTGGATTGTTTGTGGTCAAAGATGACAAGGCCCTGTTTAAAGAGGTTACGCTCGGCGCTTATTATGATCAACGGGTGGAGATTATTGCAGGCCTGGATGATCAGGAACTGATTATTACAAATCCCTCGGGTCTTAAAAGCGGGGATGCTGTAGAGTATGAAAGTCACTGACAAATTTAAAAGTAATCTGAATGGCCCCCCAAGAAGGGATAATATATCCGAACTTTTTGAGATGTTACCACTTTAGCTCACTTTAGACATTTTAGTTCACTTTAGGCACTTCTTCAAACCATGTTCATAACCCGATTCGGTTTATCCAGACCCATAGTTGTTAGAATGGCCCTGATCTTGATAGTTGTTTTTGGGCTTTATTCTTTCAACACCATGAATCGATTTCTGGACCCGGATATTACTATAGGGGAAGGAGTTGTTTATACTGTCTGTCCGGGGTTCTCCCCCGAGGAGATGGAAAAGCTGGTAACAAAAAAGATCGAGGATGAACTTAAAGGTATCTCCGAGATCAGACGATACGAATCAAATTCCTTTGAAAGCACTTCCAGTATTCACGTCTTTTTTAACACCCGCCTTTCGGAACATGAAATTGACCAGGCCATGCAGGAGGTCAGAAATGCAGTTAATCGGGTGGAAGACCTTCCTGAGGAGGCCAAGGTTCCCAGGGTCATTGAGATTGACGTTGCCGTTTTTCCTGTCTGCATGGTGGGGCTTGCAGGGAATCTCCCCATGATGCAGCTCCAGGATATTGCCGAAGAGGTAGCAGATACATTTGAGAACATCGAAGGGGTTTCAGAGGTCCAGATACTGGGAGAGAGGGAAAATGAGATCTGGGTGGAACTAAATCCCCATCGCATGTCCGCCTATGGCATATCTGTCCCCCAGGTGGCTCAGGCCATTTCAAAACGTACCCGGAATCTCCCGGGAGGTACCGTGGAAATGGGGGACCACGAGACCGCGATCCGTATGGTTGGAGAGCCGCGGACTCCTGAAGCCCTGGGGGACATTGCGCTTAAGAGTGCGAACCGCACCACTGTTTATGTGCGTGATATCGCCAGGATCACCCCGACCCTGGAAAAGCCCGTGACCCTGACCTTCATAGATAAGGAGAAGGCCCTTGTTCTTGCTGTCAAAAGGAAAAAGAAAACGAACATGATCCAGATCGTGGATGATGTCAAAATGCTCCTCAAAGACATCCCGGCCCAATATCCGGGTCTGAAAGCCACGATCTATTTTGACCAGTCACGTGAAATCAAGAAGAGGATCAATGAGCTTCAGACCAACGCTTTGTTAGGTATCATCGCTGTGTTTTTCATCCTGTGGATTGCCCTGGGATTACGCAACTCCCTGTTTGCTTCCGTTGGCATTCCGGTATCCTTTCTCCTGACCTTCATCCTTATGAAGAGTTTTGGCTTTTCAGTCAACGCTGTATCCCTCTTTGGCCTGATCCTTGTTCTTGGAGTAGTTGTGGATGATGCCATCGTGGTTCTTGAGAATATCTACCGCCACCTGGAAAAAGGGAGTTCTCTATGGAAAGGAACACTTGAGGGAAGTCGCGAGGTGTTAGCGCCGGTGCTGGCATCTGTTTCTACTACTATGGCTGCTTTTTTTCCTATCCTCATTATGGTTGGTGGAATCATAGGACGATATATGGCAATTCTGCCCAAGGTAGTGATTTTTGCTCTTTTGGCCTCGCTTTTTGAAGCCTTTTTCATGCTGCCTTCGCATGTGGTGGAGCTGACGCCAAAAAAAGAGGCCGGGAAGCCCTTTAAAAGGCGTGTTGATATATTCGGGCCTTTCCGAAAGTTCTATTATCCCTTTTTAAGGATCATTCTTCGCCATCGATATGTATCTGTGCTGGTTATTGTATTATCAACCACTCTGGCTTTTTTCCTGTATTTTCAAACCGATTTTATCATGTTTCCAAAAAGTGATGTGTTCCCGAGATTCAACATCTATTTTGACCTTCCGGTGGGCTCTACCCTCGAAAGGGCGCATGAGACACTAATGGATCTCACTGATATTGTTAAGAAACACATCGGCGATGAACTGGTAGCCCCCATCGCTGTTGCAGGGATGAAAGAGGTCAATTATGCCCCCATTTACGGAAGGCATTACGGGATGTTGAATGTCATTTTGAAGGGGAGAAAAGAAAGAAAACACAGTGTTGTGGAGCTGATGGAGGGTGTCAGGGAAGAGGCGGGTCGTGTCCTCACATCCCATGGAGTAACTGCATTTGTCCTGGAGAGGATGCTTGAAGGACCACCGGTTGGCGCCGATGTTGACTTAAAGATTCAGTCTCCCGACTGGAAGACCTCGGCCTCAATTTCACGCCTCCTTCGGGCGGAACTGGCCAGGCATAAAGGCATAATGGATATTCAAGACGATTTTTCAAGATCGAAACAATTTATGGAAATTACTGTAGATGAGGCAAAAGCAAACAAATACGGGATTGATCACAATTACCTTGTCATGACAGTTCAGGCGGCATTTTACGGCCTGACAGCAGCCACCTATAATGAAGGTGATGAAGAGCAGGACATCAAGTTAAAATACCTGCCTGAATACAGGCGCGACTTTGATGACCTGGTTAACCTTAAGGTGGTGATTCCAGGGCATGGAGAGATCCCTTTAAAGGAATTGGCTGAAATACGGCTGACCCCGGGGTTCCATAGTATTGGCCATTACAACGGGAAGCAGACGGTTCGGGTGACTGCAAACATTAAGGAAGTGGGAGAAGATCAAAAGGGCCTGTCAGGGTTACTTTCAAACTTGAGCGGGGAGAGGATGACGGCTGTGAAAGCCAATAAAATCGCCAGGGACTATTTTGACAATATCAAAGTCAATTTTCCAGGTGCAAGATTGATTGCTGGGGGGCTGCAGGATGAGACCAACAAATCCCTTGAGGAATTGGGAAAGGCAGCTGTGATGGCTATTTTCCTCATATTTTTTATCCTCTCCCTGCAGTTCAACTCTTTCAGCCAGCCTTTTATTATCATGATTACCATTCCTTTTGCCAGCCTGGGTGTTATGGTGGGGCTTCTTGTCAGCAACAACCCCTTGACCTTTGTCACTTTGATAGGCCTCTTGACGCTTGCGGGGATCGTGGTTAATGATTCATTAGTTTTGATCGATTTCATAAACCGGTATCGGAAAGAACATCCCAGGCAGCTTTATCTGGCTATTGTGATGGCATGCCATGTACGGATGCGACCCATTATGCTTACTTCCCTTACAACCATCTTCGGTTTGGCGCCAATGGCATTCGGCCTTGGGGGTAAATCCATTTTCTGGGCACCCCTGGCCACTGCCATCATGTGGGGGCTGGCCTTTTCCACCCTTCTCATCCTGTCCATGGTGCCTGCATATTATGCAATACTTGAGGATATCGGCTATCTTATCAGGCACCGAAAAAGGAGAAAGGCGGATACGCTCAGAGAAATAGACGAGGCGTTTCAGTTTGAAGAGTTGCGGCCTTACATGAAAAAAGGCAATATAGGAGGAATACCAAATGAGTAAATTGATTGAAAAGGATCAGTGGGTCTGGGTGATAATCCAGGACCCGGGAGGAGTTGAGCAGTTTCTGGGTCAGCAGGACGCTAAGAACGATGAAACCTTTATTCCTGTCTTTCTTGAAAAAGAGGAAGCCCAGCAGGGACTCAGCTTTCTCGTGCGCCAAAAGGGACTCAAATACGAGGTACAGGCTATCCAATACGAAGATCTGTCTCAGCGGGCCGGAGAATACGGTTTCATGCTGTTTCTCCTGAACGGGGCAGGGGAAGTGCTGGAAAAGATAAAGATGTGAAAGGAGGATTTTTATGAAAAAAATGCTCAAGCTGCTGTGTATATTTTTGTCCCTGTTTTTTATGGGGACAATTGCTGTGGGCCCTGCCCTGGCTGAAAACATCAAGGTGGGTGTGATTCTCCCGTTGACTGGCAAGTTAGCCAGGTTTGGGGAAATTGAACAAAAGTCGTTTCTAATGGCCACGGAAGAGATTAATTCGGCCGGTGGTGTAAACGGCAATAGAATAGACCTGATCATCGAAGATACAACCGGAAGACCTGATGTGGGCCGTTCAGCCATTGAAAAATTGATTTTACAGGATAAGGTCGTTGTCATTGGCGGCGGATGGTCTAGCTCAGTGACCTGGGCGGCCGCGACCGTGGCCCAGCAACGAAAGGTCCCATTCCTTGTAAATACCGCTTCAGCAGACAAGATTACGGAGCAGGGCTGGAAGTATATCTTCAGGATCAATCCGCCAGTGAGCGAACATCCCAGGGCTTTAGCTTCATTTCTGAGGAAGGTGGCCCGTGTCAAAACTGCTGCAATCCTCCGCGAAAATACCTATTCGGGGCAGTTTGGCGCTAAAAGATTTGTTAAGCTATGTGAAGAATTGAGCATAGAGGTGGTCATGAACGAAGGCTATGAGGCGGGTGCCACTGAGTTAGACCCGCTTCTTTTGGAGGTAAAAGCAAAAGACCCGGATCTTGTTTATATGAATTCCTCTCCAATGGATGCATCACTGCTCATGCAACAGGCCAAAACGCTCAATCTCAACCCCAAACTCTATGTTGGAAACGCCGCAGGTTTTACAGGTGAAGTTGCAGAATATGTCTACTCTTCCACTCTTTGGACCCCATCTGTTCCCTACCGCGGCGCCAGAGACTATTTTGACAGGTTTGTGGCAAAGTATGATACTCCTCCAGGATACCACGGCGCACAGGCCTATGCGGCCATGTATGTTATTGTTGATGCCTTGAAAAGGGCTGAACCCCTGACACCTAAGGGCGTGCGAGATGCCCTTTTAGAGACCGAGATGATGACCGTGTTCGGCCCTGTAAAATTCGTCTCCTACGGCAAAAAAACACAGCAGAACAGCCTTCCGACCTACTTAGTCCAGTGGATAAATGGGAAGCTTGAGATCGTTTGGCCCAAAGAAGTTGCTACGGCAAGATATATCTATCCCGCCCCTGAATAATTTAATTTATTTTTTGTGCCTGAGCTGATTGTTTATTGACAAACTGATTTTTTTTAAATATTGTCGACAAAGTTCATATCGACAAAAGGAGGAATATGCGGTTATTAGAATATGAGTCAAAAGAAATCCTGTCAGCTAAGGGCATCCCCATACCTTCAGGAGTAGTCGTTTCCGGTCATGAAGACGTCACCCTTCCTTTCCCGAACATAATTAAGGCCCAGATCCCGATCGGAGGTCGTCAAAAGGCGGGTGGGGTTTTAGAGGCCCGGGATCAAAAAGAGGCCGAATCCATTCTCAAACAAATGCTTTTCAGTAATGTTCGAGGCTACCGTGTGAATAAGGTCCTGGTGGAAGAAAAGCTGGATATTGCCCGGGAATTTTATTTAGGGATAACATATGACACGGTGGCTAAAGAGCCGGTCGCGATCTTTTCAGCCGAAGGTGGGGTTGATATTGAAGAGTTAGCCCGGAAGAAGCAGGAAATGGTGCAAAAAAGACATTTTTCAGTCAGAAGCGGTCTGCCTGAGTATATGGCAAGGGAAATGATTTCTTTGACGGGGATTAGCGGAAAAACATTATTGGGGCTTTCCAATATTTTCTCTCTCTTAGCAAACATCTTTTTAGAAAACGATGCCACTATTGCGGAAATAAATCCCTTGGCCCAAACCACAGATGGAAAGAGAGTGGCCTTGGACTGTCATTTGGAAATAGACGATGACGCCCTATTCAGAAACAGATCAATTGCGGAGAAGGAGAAAGATCCGGATAGAATCAAAGGAGAACGAAAACAAAGCGATTTTGAAAAAAAGGCGGCCGAGATTGATAGTCTGGACCAAAAAGGGGTAGCCGGAAGGTTGATCGAGTTTGATGGAAACTTAGGATTAATTATCGGGGGCGGAGGGGCTTCCCTTACCGCCTTTGACGCCGTTCAAAGACATGGCGGTCATCCCGCAAATTATTGTGAGATCGGTGGCAATCCTTCGGTGCTCAAAGCAAAAGAGCTCACAAAACATATACTCTCAAAACCAGGCGTGGAAAAAATTGCAGTGATCATGAATGTTGTAAGTAATACCCGGGTCGATCTTATGGCCAGGGGCGTGATAAAGGGTATCTTAGAGTCCGGGAAAAAACCATCAGATACATTGACTGTGTTCAGGATCCCGGGCGCTTGGGAAGATGAGGGGTTTAAGATCCTCTCAAAATATGGTGTGGACTACTGCGACAGGGCGGTCTCCATTGATGAAGCTGCCCGCAGGGGCGTTGAGAAGTTAATGAGGGGTTAGGATGGCTATATTAGCTGATGAAAATACAAGAATTATTGTCCAGGGCATTACAGGCAGAGAGGCCGTAACTTTTACCAAGGATATGATTGATTACGGGTCAAAAGTCGTCGCCGGTGTTACTCCGGGCAAGGGTGGCCAGGCTGTTTACGGTGTGCCTGTCTTTAATACGGTTTATGAAGCCTTAAAAGCACATCCAGCAGATGCCAGTGTTATCTCCGTGCCGCCGGCAATGATAAAGGGAGCCGCTCTTGAGGCCTTATCTAACGGAATCGAGTTGCTGGTGATCGTTGCGGAAAGAGTGCCCCGCAAGGATACGATTGAGATTTTGGAAGTGGCCAGGACAAATGGCGCTGTAGTTATCGGGCCTAACACTCTTGGCATGATTAACCCCCACACCGTTAAGATTGGTATGGCCGGTGGCCCCGTGGAAAATGTGAAAAGCGCCTATATGCCGGGGACTGTAGCGGTCGCATCCAGAAGTGGTGGTATGACTACGGAGATCGCCAATCTTTTAACGATTAACGGAATAGGGCAAAGCACATGTATCAGCATCGGGGGGGACCCTGTCGTGGGCTCAAACTTTCTTGATCTTATTCCGCTTTTTGACAAAGACCCTGGTACGGAGGCAGTTGTTCTTTTTTGTGAACCAGGAGGCGTCATTGAAGAAAGGCTTTCCGAGATGGTAATATCAGAAGAGATCAAAACACCAATTGTGGCATTTATTGCGGGTCGTTTTGTCGATAAGATGCCCGGTGTAAGATTTGGTCATGCTGCCACCATAGTAGAAGGAAAAAAGGGAACGGCGGCAGGGAAGATAGAACAGTTCAAAAAGGCGGGAATCCACGTTGCAGAAGGATTAGATGATATTGTCTCTATCCTCAAAAAAATCCTTTAGGGGTTAAACCATGCAGATACTTATAAGAACGGCCCTCTTTGTTCCGGGTAACAGGCCTGACCGCATAGTAAAGGCCTTTGGCACCGGGGCTGACGTTGTTATTATTGATCTTGAAGACGCGGTTCCCCTTGCCGAAAAGGAGAGCAGCCGACCAAATGTCAGGGAAAAGGTGGCCCAATTCGCGGACAGGATGATACTCGTTAGAACGAACGCGTTAGGCTCCGATTTTATTAAAGGAGATCTGGATGAAGCCATAGTAGAGGGAGTTAACGGGATTATTCTACCCAAGGTTGAAAGGGCCCATGACATTACTAAGATTAACACACTTTTGATCGAGGTCGAAAAAAACAGGGCTCTCCCGAAGGGTTCTATTCGTGTCTTTCCCTTGATCGAATCGGCTGCTGCCGTACAGCATATTTATGACATTGTATCGACAAAAACAAAACCCGATAGAATTTATACCGTAATGTTTGGCGCGGCCGATTACACCCTCGATATGGGAATAGAAATGACCATGGAGGGAAATGAACTTATTTATGCCCGTTCCAGGATTGCTATTGCCTGCAGGGCCGCGGGCATTGCCCCTCCGGTTGATACTCCTTTTATGATTGATCTTAAAAACACGGAAGCATTGATCTCCGATGCCGGGCGGGCAAAGGAGTTGGGTTTTCAGGGCAAATTAGTGATTCACCCCAATCAGGTTGAACCCTGCAATAAAATATTTTCCCCCCTCCCTGAAGAAATCAAAAAGGCGGAAAAGATCGTTAAGGCCTTTGAAGAGGCTGAGGCTGCGGGTATGGCAGCGATCCAGTTAGAAGGAAAATTTATTGATTACCCTGTAGCAAAAAGATCTAAAGACATTTTGGCATTAGCCGCCGCAATCGGCAGGAAAAAGTGATTGCGTTATTACGGAGATTCTTATGAGTGAGTTTATAAAACTCGGAATAGATCTTGGCAGGTGCTCTGGTATTGAAAAATGTGGGGAGTGTATCAGGGTCTGCCCTGTCAATATTTTCTCATCGAACGGTGATTATCCGAAGGCCGTAGAAGCAAACGAGGATGAGTGTACCCTTTGCGACCTCTGTCTTCAAGGTTGTGAGGTGGATGCAATCACCATTCAAAAATTGTACGAGGAATAGGTTTATTTATGCTAACATCACCAACAATATCCCAAAGACTGGCTCAATTTTTCTGCGCCCTCAGGTACGAGGACCTGCCGGATGACCTGGTCTACCGGCTAAAAACGTTTTTTTTAGACTGGCTGGCCTCGGCCTTTGCCGGTGTTTCCCAACCCCCTACCCAGAGTATGCTTTCCCTTGCAAAGGATATGGAAGGATCTTCGGAAGCGACTATCATTCCAGCTAATACGAAGCACTTATCCCTGATAGCCGCACTGGTAAACGGGGCGTCCTCTCATGTGAGGGAAATGGATGATCTGCACCGTCAGTCCATCTTTCACCCGGCGGCGGCCATATTACCGGCTGTCTTTGCGGCGGCGGAAAAAGCACATGTATCCGGTCGTGATCTTATCCTTGGTATTCTCGCGGGATATGAAACCGGGATACGGACCGCCTTAGCCGCGGGTAAGAGTCATTATGAATACTGGCACACGACGGCAACCTGCGGCACCTTTGGCGCGGCAGCAGGGGCCGCAAAGGTCCTGGGTTTAGATACAGGTCCTTTTGTGTGGGCACTTGGTTCCGCCGGGACCCAGAGTTCAGGTCTGTGGGAATTTTTGACTGAAGGCGCCATGAGCAAACAGCTTCACCCTGGCAAATCATCCATGAACGGGCTCTTATCCGTTTTATTGGCGCAAAAGGGTTTCACCGGTTCCAGTCGTATCTTTGAAGGGGAAAAAGGATTCCTGAAGGCCACATCCGATGACTACGATCTGGATATCCTGACTGACGGATTAGGGGAAACCTATCATACGGCAAAAAATTCTATAAAATATTATGCGTCTTGCGGGCATACCCATTCTGCTATCGAGGCGGCCCTGAAGGCCTGGAGCGATAAACACGCGGATGTGAAAGATATACAATCTGTAACCATTCATATATATCAGGAGGCCCTTGATCTACTGGAGGCCGTAGAGGCCGGTACCCCTTACCTTGCCAAGTTCAATATACCTTTTTGTGTTGCCACGGCGCTCAATTATGGACACGTTGACTTAGATGATTTTACAGATGAAAGGCTCTATAACCCTGAAATACTCCGTCTTATGGGCATAATTTCCCTTAAAGCAAATCAGGAACTGACCCATCTATACCCCCGGAAATGGCCTTCCCAGGTGGAGATAGAATTGGCAAATGGAAAAAGATATAAAGGATATTGCGAATACCCAAAGGGGGACCCGGAGAATCCCTTTTCCGAAAAGGAACTGATCGATAAGTTCAACAAGCTCTGCGAAAATATAATAACAAAAGACGAAATAAATAAAATTATAGACTTAGTCCTGGCCCTTGAAAAAGTAAGTGATGTAACCGAAATATTTCAGGGTTAAGTTTTATAATTTTTTTGGATGCCAATGAGAACAACACCAAATCAAAAAATAAACCCGGCCATTTTTTCCCGTGCAGGTCAAACAGGAGGCCAAAGTGCTTTTAGGTCCGTTACACTGGTTGATCAGATCGCCAGGGCACTGAAAGATGATATATTGACCGGGAAACTTAGAGGTGGCGACCAGCTCCTTGAAGATAGATTGAAAAATGAGTTTGGTGTTAGCCGTACTCCATTAAGGGAGGCATTCAGGGTCCTGGAAAAGGAAGGTCTTATTGAGATCCTGCCCCGTAAAGGCGCATTTGTAAAAAAAATTAGCAGGCAGGACATTGAAGCGAACTTTCCCGTCCGGGCCATCTTAGAGGGACTTGCAGCCCGTTTGGCTTATCCAAATCTCGCTAAACAAGATATCGAGGAAATGGAAGAGACCTTTGAGTATATGAAAGAGGCGGTAAAAAAAGAGGATTTCAGAGGCTACTCAATGTATCATGTTGCCTTCCATGAAATCTTTATCAATGCCTCGAAAAATGAAACCTTGATCACCCACCTCCGCAATCTGCGTATACATACATTGTGGCATCGTTATACATATCAATATTATAAAAAGGATTTTAGAAATTCTTTAATGATTCATCGTAAGATTATAGATCTATTTAAAGAGAAAAAGGTCTCTCCGGAAGAGATAGAAAAGGTAGTTCGTCAGCATATTGAGGTAGCCCTCGGGCCTTTTTTGGCCGCCATGGAGCAACTTGAATAAGGAGTTTTAAGTTGCATATAGCAAAAAACTTAGAGAGTTCGATTTTAGGTGTCTTGGATCGCATACCCGTCGTTTCATTTTATGCCAAAACCAGGGGATGGCCTTATGTCATCGCATGGTGCCATCGAATTGCCGGATTCATTTTAGTTGCCTACATGTGGTTTCATATCTATACCCTTTTGTCCCTTTCTTCTCCTCCTCTGTACGATGCCACAATGAAGGTTTATGGCTCTTTCCTCTTTACGCTTTTAGAGTGGGCATTAGCGATACCGGTCATCTTTCACGCCCTGAACGGGGGCAGGTTGATCCTCTACGAAGGCTTTGAAATGAGAAACGATGGAACCATGATCCGTTATCTGTTGGGGCTTTCCGTTGTATACGTAGCGCTTTTAGGCGTTTTGATGATGATGGGCACCGAGAGCGTATCCCCGGTTTTTTACTGGCTGACAATGCTTATTGCCGCCCTAACCGTTACGTATGGGGTTGCATCGAAGTTCTGGAAAACGCAACATTCGTTGCTGTGGAAACTTCAAAGAATCACCGGTGTCTTTCTGCTGATCATGGTACCGGCCCATCTCCTGTTCATGCATCTTAATCCCTCGGTTGGTAAAGAAGCGAATATAGTAATTATGAGGATGCAAAACTGGTTCATCAAGTTTGTTGATCTAAGTCTGATTGTTATGGTGATTTACCACGCGGGTTATGGATTAATATCTGTGACAAGAGACTATATTTCTTTTCGGGTCTTCCGAATGGGATTAGCTGTCCTGGTCATATTAATTATGGTGATCTTCGCCTGGGCCGGCATCAGGCTGACCATTTCCATTTGACAATAAGGGACTTTTTTATGGGGAAAAAATTTCGAATTAATTCAACTGAGCAGTGTGATGTCTTAATCATCGGAGGGGGTGGGGCCGGTCTGCGGTGTGCAGTGGAGATTTTACAAAAAAAGCCCGGAACAAAGGTTGTGGCTGTAACTAAAGTCGGACATGTTCAAAAGTCCCATACCACTACAGCCCAGGGGGGATTGGCCGCAGTGGATCCAAAGGATCCTATTGATAAACCCATTTATCACATGTTCGACACATGGAAAGGCTCTGATTGCGCTGCTGACCAGAATATCATCAAAAAGATCATTGAATCAGCATGGGATCAGATTGTGTGGTTGGAGAATCACGGCATGCATTTCAGCCGGGATGAAGGAGGGAATCTGAGCAAGAGGACATTCGGCGGTCATACCCTGAATTTTGGTGAGGCTTCGGCATTTCGTGCGGTTTTCGAGGCCGATCGAACCGGAAAGGGCATTGTCGACACACTTTGGGGAGAGGCCCTGAGGGGAGGCATCTCCTTCATAAACCAGTCCATTGCAACAGAACTCATCTTCAGAGGAAACCGGTGTTCAGGGGCCGTGATCTTCAAACAAAAAGAGGGAAGGTTTGTCAGAGTCATGGCAAAGGCCACGGTACTTGCCATGGGCGGTAGCGGGCAGTTATTCAGGGTTACCACAAATTGTCGCCAGAATACCGGGGACGGACTTGCTCTAATTCTCCAGGCGGGGTTGCCGATAATGGATACTGAGGCGGTTCAATTCCATCCAACAGGAATCGTGGGGCCCGGTATTCTGGCCAGCGAGACGTTGCGGTCAGTCGGAGGCATTTTGCGTAACAGGGATCAGGAAGCCTTTATGGAACGGTATGCCCCCAAGATGAGGGAACTGGCCCCTCGCGATCTCGTGGCTCGTGCGATTGAAACCGAGGTTCGGGAGGGAAGGGGTGTGTTAAATCCGGACCACAATATTGAGCATGTCTGGATAGACCTGCGGCACCTGTCAGACTATGTCCATGATGTGCAGATCCCGGAGGTTACGGGATTTTTCAGGAAATTTGTCAACATCGATCCCAAAAAAGAACTCTGTCCTGTTCGCCCCAGTGTTCATTACCATATGGGGGGAATCCCGACCAATGAATTCGCGGAGGTTCAAAAAAGTGCGCAGGAGCTGATATCAGGTCTGTTCGCGGTGGGGGAATGTGCGGCAGCCAGCTTTCATGGTTTTAATCGTCTCGGAACAAACTCCCTTCTTGAATTAATCACTATGGGAAAGATCGCCGGAGAGAAGGCCATGGATTTTCTCGAGGGAGATTCGAATGAACCGCCGGGAGATGCAGCGGAGATGACCTCTTATCTATTTTCAAGATTTATAGACGGGACAGGAAAAGAAAATATCGGGCAAATCCGGCAGGAGATGCAAACGCTTATGACGGAAAAAGTAGGTATCTTCCGAAAGGAGGATAGACTCATAGAGGCGATTGAGACGTTAAAGGAACTCAAAGAACGTTCGGAAAACATCTCTTTATCGAACAAGAGCCTTACCATGAACCAGGAACTCATCCAACGCTGGGAACTGGAAAACCTCTTGGCGGTATCCATGATCTGCGCGCAAGGCGCCCTGAATAGAAGAGAGTCGAGGGGCGGACATTTTCGCGAGGATTTCCCGGAGAGAAAAGACGAGTTTAACTATCACACGTTAGCCCATATGACAGAGTTCGGCAAGGTAACCTTAGGTGAACGTCCGGTAGACATGAGTATTTATGAGGCCAGGGGTGAGAATTATGAAAAATTTGCCGTGATTGAGAGAAAATATTAGTGGAAAATAAGTATAATATTACCTTAAAGATTAAACGATATGATCCTGATATCAAAAGGTCCTGGATACAAGACTATGAGTTGGAGGCTGGAAGAATTCTTAGATTTACCGATGTATTTCGAAAAATTAACAACGAATTGGACCCGAGCTTAGCTTGGAACTCATCATGTGAACACGCACAATGTGGAACATGTGCGGTCAAGATTAATGGAAAACCTCTCCTTGCATGCGAACTTCTCGTTGAAAATGCGGTAGCCCATTTCGGAACAACGGTTTTTAAGGTTGAGCCCATTACCATTGCCCCGGTGGTTCGCGACCTTATTGTGGATTTGGAAGAAGCATACAAAAGGGTTGAAAAAATCAAGCCATATATCATAGAGCCCGCCCAAAACCCGAACCCGGGAAATGAATACCATATCGATCCGCGAGATCTGGAGCGATATGTAGAAGCCACGCGCTGTGTTAATTGTTTCTGTTGTGCTGAGGCATGCATCAGCAGTCACAAAGGGTTTTTAGGTCCTAACGCCGTCATGGCCAGCATTGTTCGTTTAATGGATCCACGCGAACAGGCAGAAGAAGAGAGGTTGGAACTTCTTTACAGCGAAGAAGGCATATATAGATGCCACACCTCGATGGCCTGCTCTTTTGTTTGTCCAAAGGAGATAGATGTGGCCCATTTTATTGCATTGGCGAAAGCGGGCAGGTTCAGGTCAGAGCCTAATAGATAGACTGAGGAATAAACACAATGCCAGAAAAAGAGTTCTCAGGGATTTTTCCCTATCTTGTAACGCCCATTGATCAGTCAGGCAATCTCAAGGAAGACGTGTTGCGTGATCTGGTGAATCATCTCATCTCAAAAGGGGTACACGGGCTGACCCCTTTGGGGAGCACGGGAGAGGGTGCATATTTCCCATGGGAAACAAAAAAGAGGGTGGTAGATGTTGTAATTAAGGCCGCTGCCGGACGTGTTCCTGTTATTGCCGGAGTGAATGAAATGACAACCAACGGCGCGGTAAAACAGGCTATTGAGACAGAGCGTGCTGGCGCAGACGGCATCCTTGTTGTCTTACCAACCTATTTCCCCTTAGCCGATAAGCAGGTAGTTGAACATTTTCGGGCCGTGGCCCGTGCTGTCTCATGCCCGGTCGTTTTATATACAAACCCGAAATTTGCCAAGTGGGATTTTACCATTCCCATGCTTGAGGAGCTGGCAGAAGAACCTAATATCCGTTATCTAAAAGATGCATCTGGTAACACGGGTAAGCTTTTATCCATTGCAAATACCCTCCAGGATCGCATAAAGATTTTCAGTGCCTCGGCACATGTACCGGTTTTTGTATTTATGATAGGTGGTGTTGGGTGGATGGCCGGGCCCGCCTGCCTCATTCCCGAGCAGTGTGTTAACCTGTTTAATTTGGCGCGAGAAAAAAGGTGGGAGGAGGCATTTGAACTCCAGAAAACATTATGGTCACTTAATATTGCCTTCCAGAATTATTCCCTCGCTTCATGCGTAAAGGCCGGATTGGAGATGCAGGGGTTCCCCGTGGGATCACCTTTACCCCCTCAGCGGCAATTAGATGAAGAAGGAAAAAGGGTAGTTTCCCAGATATTGACTGATATTGGTGTCCTATGATCAGCGAAATATCACGTATAAACAGCCAGTTATTTTGCACTTTGTGGTTGACAAACGAGAAACAGGAAAATAGTATGATGTTGTCGAAGTCTCATTAGGGCTACGATTTCTGTTCGATGTGGTAATAACATTAACCAAAAAGCAAGGGGGAGGCCACGTTTAAAGGAAAGTATTTGTTAGGGATCGTGGGGATCTTTTTACTGGTGCTCTGCTTTATCGTTCCAGCCGGGGCAAAGTAAACAGCCTATTAAAGTGGCAAAGGAGGTGGTGTTTATGGGTGTAGATAGTTCGGGATGCTAAGATGCTAAATCAGGAATAAAATAAAAGGAGGGAAAAATGAAAAAGTTTAAGTTGGGATTGGTTTTAGGATTGGCTGTGGTGTTGGTATCGGTATTTGCCTTACCTGGCCCTGCAGCAGCCGAAAAAAAAATGTGGAGATGGGGGTGCTCTGATCCATCTGCCTATGGTTATAGGGTATCCGCTTTCATGTCAGATTTCTTGCGAAGGGGTATGCCGGATTACGACGTTACCGTTTACCCATTCGTTTCGACCACCGCTAACATCAAGAACTTTCTCGTGGGTGAGCTGGAAAGCACGTATTCGGCCGAGCCGGGATTGAGAAAATTGTACGCGTTTGTAAAACCATTTGAGGGCTTTGAACCCAACGTAAAGCAAATGCCGGTGCAGTCTTTCTGGAGCTACACCATGGAAACACATATATTGACTTTACCGGAGAATAAAGACAAATTTCGTAGCTGGGAGGATTTGGACGGCAAGAAAATCTATATGACAAAGGCGGGATATATGAACCATATCAACATCTTCAGAGCTATGACTGACATCTGTGGCCTGAAGATTACGCACGTCGAAGTTGATGCATCAAAGGCTGCGGATGCTCTAAGAGCCGGTACCATAGACGCCGTGGCATCTTACACAACGGCTTTGGTATCGCTGCCTACCTGGGCTAAGACGCTTGATGTGGCCAGCCCCCTGCAGGGAGTTAACCCAACCCCAGAACAAATCAAGAAGCTAACAGCGGCAGGTTTTGCCCCGGCGAAGATCGACATGAAGAAAGCGTATACGAGCGCCCTCGGAGTGGATGAACTCTATGGCGTGCCTTTTTACTTCGGTTACCACCACGGGCTTAGCTTCCCGGAAGAGGGCGTTTATAAAGCGCTCAAAGTATTTGAAGCCGCAGGAGCTGATATGCTTAAGTTAGACCCTGGTTTCGGACCACTGGCCAAAGACTTCGCCGGGTTCCAAGTCCAGGGGATAAAAAGCATTCCCGAGGTTCCGGTACATCCGGGTCTGGCGCATTATCTGAAGGAAAAGGGCTTATGGGACCCTGCCTGGAAAATAGCGACTGAGGAGACGATCAAGGCAGCGATAAAGGCGATGAAAGCTAAAGCGCAATGATCTTTTTGGGGCGAAATAAAGGGTAGTTAAGGGTTTATGATAGTGGGCTCACCCCTGTAAAACGCCAATAAGGGGTGAGTTCACTCTTCTTGAGTCATACCGTTAGGGGGTGTGAAAAGATGGAAAAAAATCCGTTGCCAGATGGAGCGAATTCATTGGCTGAAATGCGTAAATTCTTAATCCCCTCCTATCTTATAGCCACTATCGTATATTTAGGTTTTTCGCTACATTATTTCACAACCGGCTTAGGGGGAACAATGCTCCTTGCCGTAACTCTCGTCCCAATAGCCTACGTGCTGTGGGTGTTAAATTCTTTTGTCGCCGGAGAGCTGCCGTATCCACGTCTTGGACTTAAACCCAATATTGCCATAGCCAGCCTGTACATCGCTATGTGCATCTTTTCCATAATATACATGAGAGTGGAGTTTGACGCCCTCATTTATGACAGAGCGGGTTTCTATAACACCCCTGACAAAATCGTAGGAGTGATGATGCTTGGTCTCGTAATCGAATATACCAGACGGGAGCATATTACACTCTTTTATCTCATCCTGTTTCTCATGCTTTATTCCGTTTACGGGTGGGTTTTCCCAGGTATATTTAATCATCCCGGAGTCTCCTGGATGAGAGTAATAACATCTTCTTCCGTTGAGATCTCATTGGGTCTATTTGGAACGTATGCACAAACCGGGGTAGGCGTTATCGCAGCATTTTTCATGTTTTTAGGCATTGCACAGGGATTTGGTGTTCAAGAATCTATTGTTAAAACTTTCGTCGGGATACTTGGTAAGCATAGAACCCTCATTCCACAAACGGCGGTGGTGACTTCAATGGCTATCGCTACCTGCAGTGGATCGGGGGCAGCGAATGCAGCCATAACCGGGCAGTACACGATACCGTTGATGAAAAGAGCAGGATTCCCCTCTCTTTACGCTGGTGCTGTGGAAGCTTCAGCTTCGTTAGGAGGCCTGCTCATGCCACCAGTCATGGCAATAGCCGGTTTCCTCATGGCTGACTTTCTAGGGGTGACTTATTTCGAGGTTATAGCTCGAGGATATGCGCCAGCACTCATTTTCTTTGGCATCATATCCCTATCGGTTTTCCTCTTTACAACACGCTTCGTGCGGGGAGGGGAAAGTAGCCCAAAAGCACTGGATTCCGTTATCGAAAGAGTCTCCAAAATAGAGGTGGTCAACACAGTCATTTTCTTCACCTTCATCGGAGTTTTGATCTATTTGATGGGTGTCCTTTGGTATGATGCATCAAGAGCTGCACTTAACATTGCGATCGGTCTCTTTATCACCGCCTCCGTACTCCGCATGTATCTCCATCCTGGGACGATTTCAGATAAAATAAAGGAATGGGGTAGGTGTTTGCGCCGATCCATAGAGGCATTTGCCGGGGTCACCGCTCCGCTTATTCTCTTGCTCGCCATGCTCGGGGTGATGATAAATCTGTTCGTGGTTAGTGGATGGATGCTTAAGCTTATGGGGCTACTGGCGACAGTCGGAGAATTCCATGTCGTAGCCCTTATCGGAGTGGGGTTCGTAATTGGGGTCTTCTTAGGGCTGGGAATACCTCCGTCGGCCTGTTACATAATCTCAGCCGTGATCGTCATCCCACCGATGATACGAATCGGGATCAACCCCTGGATAGCTCATTTCTTCTTATTTTTCATAGCGGTAATATCCGAATATTCGCCGCCAACCTCACTCGTCGCTGCGGTTGCTTCCCGTATTTCGGGTGCCTCCTTCATGAAGACGATGATGGTAACGCTGCAAATATCTATTCCATTTTTCTTCCTCACATTCGCGATTTTCAATTGGGATATTTTGTTGTTGAAGCCTGGTTTAGCACAACTGGCTGCTCTGGGTGTGCTAACTATTGGATGCTGTACAGCAGCAGCAGCCATCCACGGTAAACTTTTTGAACGTAAAAGGCATGACCTTCCTTCAAGGTTTTTAGTCCTCTTAGTGGCGCTATTTATCTTGTTCTATCCTAAAGGTATCCTTTCGGTATTGGCATTGATACCAGCCGTGGCTATGATAGTCCTCGTGATCCGCCGGAGCCAAAAAATATACGTATCTTCTTAGGATTGCCATATTCAGTCCACTGGCCTCCACACGCCTGACGTGGGTCTGGAAAACATGAAGAACCTCAGAACTCCAATCCAGCGTAATACCACATATGTTGTGGTTCCTTTTTCCTTGACGCACAAGGGGAATCTCTCTATAGTCTTTCCCATAAAAAACAAGGTCTTATCAAAGATCTGATAATTCTACTTATTTTTGGCTCGTAGTTGGGAGAAAGAAATGACCCGGAAGCGTGTAGGTATAGTTCTTTTTAATGCTATTGAGGTCCTCGACTTTTGTGGCCCATTTGAGGTATTTTCAGCAACTCGCCTCAATGAGGAGAAGCGGCGGGAAGAGCCTTCACCATTCGAAGTTTTTTTAGTCGCTGAAACCCCCTCTTATATCACTACAACAGGCGGCATGAAAGTCATACCTCAATATTCATTCGAAAATTGTCCGAGGCTAGATATTCTTGTTGTTCCAGGTGGATGGGGTACGCGCAAGGAATTGAATAATATAGTTATGCTTGAATGGCTGCGTTCCCGGGCTGCTGAAGTTGAAACACTGACTTCTGTATGCACCGGATCGATGCTACTTGGATTCGCTGGCTTGATAGACGGATTGCATGCAACTACTCACTGGCGCTCTTTAGACTGGATGCGAGATTCCTTTCCCGCAGTGTTCGTTGAGTACGAACAGCATGTCGTTGAGGATGGCCGTGTATTCACTTCGGCTGGTATCTCAGCGGGAATCGATATGGCGCTTAAAGTGGTTGCCCGGTATTACGGTAAGGACATTGCTCGAGCTACGGCTGTGCATATGGAATATCCTTTTCCGGTTAGTAATGAACGCCGAATAAGCCTTTAAGCCCAGGCGCTTTCAGCCGACGCCAATTCGCGATCGCATAGAGCAGCACAGTTTCTGAGGGGATTTTCAGCATAATAACTAATCCAGTTTTCTGGAAATCACCTTTTTTTTCATGTTATCCAGTTAGTCGGTAGCAAAATTTGGACCCTTAATCGTCAAGCAAAAATTATAGATAGGATTTATCCGGAAACTGTATACTAACGTATGCGCAACAAACCAGCAAACACCGATGAATGTTGAAGCGATTGACCATCTGGTCTTGACGGTTAAGGATATTGACGCAACATGCTCGTTTTACGCGCGAGTGCTTGGCATGAACGTCACTACCTTCGATGGCAGCAGGAAAGCGCTGTCCTTTGGTGTTCAAAAAATCAATCTGCACCAGTACGGAAAGGAGTTCGACCCAAAGGCAAAGGCACCTACTCCAGGTTCCGCTGATCTGTGCTTCGTTACGTCAGTGCCAATTCGTGATGTAATCACGCATTTGGCGTCATGCGGCGTCAATTTGCTCGAAGGTCCGGTTCACCGAACCGGCGCAAGAGGTCCCATCGTGTCGGTGTATTTTCGGGATCCAGACTGCAATTTGATTGAAGTTTCCAACTATGAAAGCGCATAACGGCCTCTTTGCCCTTGGTCCGGGTACATCCGCAAACCGGCATATCGGGGAGCAGGCCAGCCTTTCTGCAAAGCGTTTTAAGGTGGACCTGATCAACATCTGAGTAATCCACATATCGAATGATCTCCGAAGGATGGAGCGCCCGACTGATGGCGTTTCCCTTGTTGCATCGATCGATGCATCGTTGACAGTCGATGCACCGATCACCATTGCTCGTGGTTGTGATGGCAACAAATCCTCTTCAGGCAATGTTTCCTGGAAAAACGCCTTCAAAGACTCCCACCCGCAGCGACTTAGATCGGAAAGGAGGCTGCGGTCATAGAGGAAATATCGTCGTAGGATTTTTGGTATGCTAAGAATGAAATGACGATGCGGAACGGCTTTCAGTATTTCTTCACACAAATATTCCCCGAATTCAAATGACGAAACGAAAAGACTCTTTACCTCCTTACAGTCTGTGGAACTGTAAGGAGGCCAGATTGCAGATTTCGATGGAATTCTCCATGAGGAACCCCTTCCCTATAAAATTAATTGGCAGGAGAATAGAGATTATTCAGTTGAAGGAAGCTCTTAAGGATGCGACTTTGGCGATCAAAATGATTCATAGACAACGGATCAATCAGTATTGAGATTGAGCCACTTTAACTGTATGGATGGTGAATCAGGATCTGATAACATCTCTTGACACGCCATGTTGAGTCTCCTACATTGCCAGGGTAATCAAAACCGGATGTCTCTCATCCAGGACAAAAGGATGCCCATATTCCGGGATAAAAAAACCAAGAAGGAGGTAGAAAGGTGGCAACTGATCTTTTTGAGAAAGGACTAGAGGTTCGCCGAGCTGTTCTGGGAAAGGATTTCGTGGACAAGTCAATCAGCGATGCTGATGATTTTACACGTCCTCTGCAGGAACTTATTACTGAATATTGCTGGGGCAGCGTTTGGGCTCGGCCAGGTTTACCACGTAAGACCCGCAGCCTTATTAACTTGGCCATGTTGACTGCTCTCAATCGGCCGCACGAAGTGAAACTGCACCTGCGGGGAGCGTTCAACAACGGCTGCAGCAAAGAGGAAATCATGGAGGTCCTCCTCCAGACAGCCATCTATTGCGGCATACCTGCTGCGGTAGATAGTTTCAGGACTGCCAAGGAATTTTTTCAGGAATCCAAATAGCCGGGAGGGAGAGGATTCATGGAACGTTTGAGCAAAGTGGGCTTCATTGGCCTGGGAAATATGGGACGTCCTATGGCCGTTTGCCTGTTGAAAGCAGGTTTTACCCTGACAGTATTAGACGTCACTCCCGAGGTGCAGCAGGCTTTCGTGGATTTTCACGGTGCCCACTCCGCTTCCTCTCTCAGTGAACTTGGTTCAAGCAGCGATGCGGTTATCACCATGCTTCCAAATGGGCATGAGGTGAGCCGTGTGGTTCTGGGTGTCGAAGGAGATGATCGCGATTGTCTGCTGGGATCCATGCAAAAGGGCTCCATCCTGATTGACATGAGTTCCTCCTCGCCTACGGGTACCCAAGCCCTGGGGAAAACACTGGCAGATCACGGGATCTCCATGCTTGATGCCCCCGTCTCCGGTGGCGTTTCACGGGCAGAGCAGGGGACTCTGGCCATCATGACAGGCGGCGACACCGTCTTGGTGGTGCGCTGTCGGCCATTATTTGAGGCCATGGGCAATCGCATCTTTGAAACAGGTGCCCTGGGATCGGGCCACGCCATGAAGGCCTTGAACAACCTGGTCTCAGCAGCCGGGCTAATCGCTGCGGCCGAAGCCCTTCTCATTGGCCGCCGTTTTGGCCTCGACCCCACGGCCATGATCGACGTGCTCAATGCATCCACCGGTCGCAATAACAGCACTGAAAACAAGTTCAAACAGTATATTATTTCCCGGACTTTCAACTCCGGATTCTCCCTGGACCTCATGGTGAAAGACCTCACAACAGCGGTAGAACTGGCCCGGGAGACCGGCACACCGATACCCTTCAGCGCGGCCTGCCGGGAATTTTGGGCAACGGCACAGTCTACGCTGGACAAGGAAGCAGATCATACAGCCGTCGTCCGCTGGTTCGAGGAGATGGCCAAGTCCGAATTGGCCTAGAAAAATAACCCGACACTATTCCCGAATCCATCGTCTATTTTTTTATTCATTGACGAAAACCTGGTTCTCCTCCCGCCCCAAGGCGCGGAACAAACTGCCCGTATCCGGGTTCACCCACCGGTCGACCATTTTCCGCGACCACCCTGCCGCGCAAAAGGATCGTCAAGACCTTTCAGGCTGTTGGTGTTGCCATCCCTGCCACCATTCGGGAATTATGAAATATGTCAAAGAGCAGTGTAATTTGTAGTGCCAAGTAGATTTTGGCTAGATCTATATCCCTAATATTGCATAACTATTTTTCTAACTGTCAAAAATCAGTTTGACTTTTTATCCCGAAATAAAATGACGGCCATTCCGCAGGCAAAAGTCAGGATTGCAAAAATGATAAACCCCAAAGGGTAACTGCCCGTGCTAGTGACGATAGCGGCAAAAATTGGCGAACCTACCGCCACACCTAAAAAAGTAAAAAACAGAGTGCCTCCGGTGGCCATGCCAACCTGCCCTTCCGGCGCCAGCCGTGCTGCCTCAGCCAGGTAGATGCCATTCCATCCGATAGCCGTTGCGCCGAACAAAATAATTGTCAGCCATATGGCCGGATACGACCAGCCGGGGTTGAAAAATGCAGTTGCGACTGCTTCCAATGTCGTTGCAACTCCAAGAAATCCCAGTACCAGACGCGGTTTCAAATAACGGTCAGCAACGAAGCCCCAGACAATGCGTCCCACCATCCCTGCAATCTGGGCGGCAGAGAGGATCAGGCCGGCCATTATAAGCGCCATGCCGACATTTTTCGTTAAGTAAATAACCAGATAAGTTACTAGGCTTACCTGCATGCAGGCAAAGCAAAAAGAAATGAAAGCCAGCTGCAGCAGCGGCGGATGAGAAAACACTATCTCAAACGGCCGGGTAATGCCCTTAAAAGAAAGATGCCGGCCAAGTCGGCGAGCGCCATCAATTTTGGGGCGAAAAGGTTGTATCGATATGGCCAGCAAAATACAAGATGCGCTGACGGCCAGCGAGCAAAATTTCCAGCCGGCAAGCAATACCAGCGATGGAACGATTGCCCCAGCCAAGGCGCCGCCCAGCGGTACACCCGTTTGCTTGAGGGAAAATATAAACGCCATCAGATGCTCAGGGGTATGGCGGGCCAGAATATGTGAGCTGGCTGGTGTTGCCGGACCGTAGCCGAGACCGATAATGAGTGCACTGGCGACCAGTGCCGGCACACCAGTAACGGTCGTAAGTGATAGGCCAATACCGCAAAAAATCAGGCAGATCTGGCTGATGCGCAGAGCGCCATAACGAAGGATAAAATCACCGCTCAACAAACTCGACGCCATACTGGAAAAGTAAATCAATCCAACGTAAATGCCGACATACGAAGCGGACATACCGATATCTGCCGCCGCCGTCGGCGCGAAAACCGGCACCGTGACAGCCGCCATGGAAATCAGTGCCTGCACGACCAATGTAGCGGTCAGCGGTATGGCAACATCCTTTCTATTCACGCAGCACCCTCTTTTTATTCAAATATAAGCATCAAACAGTAAAGGAATCAAGTCTTCTTTTGTAGCTATCGCAACCATCTCTTTTGCGAGTTCTTCTAATCCTAAGATACCTCCCTCAATCTTTGCGTCATTCCCTGTTTTACAAAAGAAGAGGGGCCAGCCCGTATCAGGACAGAGCAGATTATGGAGTTTTACCGATTGATTTAAGCTTTAAAGTGTAGATTTAAATGCCCTCTTTGATCTCTCAGCTTGCTCATCTTTTATTGCCCTTTCAAATGAAGCATGAACATCGGGTGAAATCTCGCATGAACTTTTTTTGATTGTCCTAAAGATGGCTTCTTCCATAACTTTTTTTGTTATCATTTATCTGTTCTCTCCTATTGGTACTGAATACAGAAACCCTTTCCGGCAATGCTACTTTCTTCAAGGAATTATCTCAGCTTATCATACACGAATTGGGAGTGTAAATATCGCATTGCCTGGGTACCCAAATATCGAAGAAAGGTGTTCTGCGTCAAGGCAAGAATGTCATTAAGACACTTTTATCATAGACTTCCCACCAATCTTGAGCAGTGGATAAATGGGAAGCTTGAGATCGTTTGGCCCAAAGACGTTGCTACGGCAAGATATGTTTATCCTGTCCCGAAATGAGGCCAATATCTATCCAGCTTGATAATCTGTGCCGGCAGGCCTCTGAATTTGACATTCAATTGAAATTTTGGCTTTGACATTTGTCATTCGAATTCACTATATTTACATTCTTGGCCCCTTTTAGGGGCATTATAAGATCCGCCATCCGATTTGGTATCAGGGTGTGCGGGTGTCTGAACGGCGCTACGTCTATTCAGATGGAAGGAAAGCGAAAATATATAGCACTGAAGGAAGGAGGTGAATCAACGAAGAATTTTTTTGTTTTAGGCGTAGTTAAGAATATTGCTTAGTTTACTAATTTGAGATCATTACCTGTTACTTAGTGCCGTAAATGATAAATAAAATGGAGGGTCAAATGATTATTCCTGAAATAAAAAAAATACTCTGCGCAACGGACCTTTCCGCCAATGCGCGTTACTCTTTTGGTTATGCGGCGAGTTTAGCCCATCGTTATGGAGCAGGGATTACCATAATTCATGTGCTGGAGCCCGAAATTCGGGGTGGCTACGCGTATGATCTATCTCCCTATCTCACGGATGAGAAGTGGGAGGACATCAAGAAAAGCCAGGAGGAGGAGGCTATCAGCGATATCAAGACACGCCTTGTTCAATTTTCTGAAGAGGTGGCCAGAGAGCACGTCTCGTGCCTGTTTAATACTGATGAAATTATAGTGATAAGGGGTAATCCAGTCGAGAAGATTCTACTTTATACTAAATCAGGTGATTTTGACATGGTTGTTATGGGAAGTCGTGGCCATGGGACATTTGTTGATGCAATAATGGGGTCCACCGCGAGGCGGGTACTGCGGCGGTGTGAAATACCGGTTCTGGTGATTCGTCTGCCCAAAGGTGATGAATAGGCACGGATCCTAAGAGCCGCTGCAGATCAGAAGCGGTGTAAGTTCTCAATAAGTACGGGCATTCCGACTGCTTCCCCCTTTTGCCTTGAGCCTGTATTTAAACCCATCATTCAAGCCTTCCAGCATTCTCCTGCCGTGGTTGGATTAAGCAATGAAAATCATGGACTTTTATAATAACTTGACATATATATTAACATTTTGATCTATTTAGATGGATTGATATGGTTGAAAAATCTTCGAAACATAAAAGTGAAAAACCAAGGAATGGAGGCTGAAAAATGAACGATTTTTTAGAAGGCGGGCCGAAAAACCCGCTCAAGATTCAAGACAACACCTTTCGAGACGGTCACCAGTCAACTTTGGCCACAAGGATGAGGACCGAGGATATGCTTCCCATTGCCGAGAAGATGGACAGTGTGGGATTCTGGGCCATGGAGGTATGGGGAGGCGCAACCTTTGACACCATGCACCGCTTCCTGGGAGAAGATCCTTTTGATCGCATCAGGACCTTGAAAAAGTATATCAAAAAGACCCCCTTTTCCATGCTCTTGAGGGGGCAGAATCTGGTGGGGTATCGCAACTACCCGGATGATGTGGCGAGATTATTCGTGGACAAATCGTGTGAAGCCGGCATGGACGTGTTTCGTGTCTTTGATGCGCTCAATGATTTCCGCAACTTCCAGACCGTGGTAGAGCGGATCCAGGCCAATGGCAAACATTTCCAGGGGACCATCTGTTATTCATTAACAGAAAGGCTAATGGGTGGTGATGTATTTAACCTTGAATACTATCTTGGTAAGGCCAAGGAGATCCAGGATATGGGGGCAGATACCCTGTGTCTCAAGGACATGGCCGGGATCATGGCCCCTTTTGATATTTCCAGGCTCATTACGGAACTTAAGAAGGTGATCAGCATTCCAATTCAACTTCACACACACTATACCAGTGGTATGGCATCCATGGTCTATCTTGAGGCCATCAAAGCGGGAGTGGACATTGTGGATACCTGTCTGGCGCCTTTTGCCTTGAGGACCTCCCAGCCCGCGGTGGAACCCATTGTGGCTACGCTTTACAGGACGACCCGGGATCCGGGATTTGAGCTGAGTCTTCTTCTGGAGCTGGGTGATTATATAGAGACCATTGCACCCAAGTACAGGGATTATCTGGCCAAAAACAAGATGTCTGTGATTGACACTGGAGTCCTGGCGCATCAGGTGCCTGGCGGCATGATCTCCAATCTGGTCGGTCAACTCAAAGAGGCCAAGGCCCTTGACCGGTTGGCAGAGGTGTACAAAGAGGTGGCAGTCGCACGAAAGGAGTTAGGGACCCCGCCCCTTGTGACGCCCACTTCTCAGATCGTGGGGGTCCAGGCCGTGTTAAATGTCCTTTTTGGCAGATACAAGATGGTGACCAATGAGGTGAAGGATCTCGTTTATGGTCTGTATGGCAAGACACCAACGCCGGTAGACCCTGAGGTTCGGAAGAAGGTGCTGAAGGGTTACAAACGGGGTGATACACCGGTTACTGGTCGTGCGGCTGATTATCTGGAGCCTGAGCTGGATAAAAACAGGGAAAAGATAGGGGACTTGGCAAAGGATGATTTTGATCTCCTCATCTATTCCCTTTATCACACCACGGGAGAGCAGTTCCTGAAGTGGAAGTACGGATTAGAGGAAAGGCCGGCAGAGGTCAAACCCAAGACCCTGGAAGATATCCGGAAAGAGGATGAGGCCATGGCTGCGGCCCTGAAACAGGTGTATAAGAGCATGTAATAAAGAGTGTCTAAAGCGATCTAAAGTGCCTAAAGTTAAACTACCAAAACCCAACATTTAACTCACTTCAGATCAAAAGAAGTGGCCATTTTATAGATGGGCACGAGTTAGTTTATATGGTATAGGTGTTTCTTTTATTAAATCCCGCCTGTACGGCGGGACGCTGTATAGAATTGCGAAGCGATTGTATAATTTAAGGAGAAATTTCGTTATGACAATCAATGAAATATTAGACATGCTGAATGGCATTTTGAACACGACCGGGATATTCAACTTTCAATTTAAGCTCATCATTATGTGGGCAATAGGCTGTCTGTTCATTTATCTTGCCATTGCAAAGAAATACGAGCCCCTTTTGCTTTTACCCATCGGCTTTGGGATCTTTATTGTCAATTTCCCCCTTGTTCCATTGATGGGTTACTCCCACGGCCACGCCCAGATCCTCCGGGTGTTTTACCATTACGGGTTGGAATGGGAAATCATGCCTTGTATCATCTTCTTAGGCTTAGGCGCCATGACAGATTTTGGGCCTCTCATTGCCAACCCAAAGACCCTGTTCGTAGGTGCTGGCGCACAGCTTGGAGTTTTTGTCACTTTTACCGGCACGGTGCTGGTCGGATTCACCCTGAAGGAGGCAGCCTCTGTGAGTATCATTGGCGGTGCTGATGGGCCTACGACAATATACTTGACCCAGCATCTGGCCCCCCAACTGCTTGGCCCAAATGCCCTGGCTGCCTATTCCTATATGGCCATGGTTCCACTTATCCAGCCTGCCATCATGAGAATGATGACCAATGATGAGGAAAGGAAGATCCGCATGCGCCAGTTGAGACCGGTTTCAAGGCAGGAGAAGATCCTCTTTCCCATGGTCATTGCAGGCATCATTGCACTTCT